>CAYVVX010000255.1:3205-7404 GCA_964455315.1 uncultured Planctomycetales bacterium
GATCCGAAGGTTGCGGGTTCGAGCCCCGTCGGCCTCGTTCTTTCTCCCAGGCGATTCCTTTCGCACAGAATCGCATATCTCCGCAGCAGGCAAGGGTTTCTGTGCGTGCTCCGGATGGCGATCCCGACCAACCTCCCGGTGCTTGGTCGCGTCCGCTCGCGCGGAATCGCGCTCTAATTGTCGGGGCTCTGGGCGGGGGCGCTGGTCGGCCTCATGCGGTCGCGCGTGGTCTGTTCCGGTGGCGGCGAGCGCTGATCTCTCTGGTGCCCCACGTCCAAGCTGCGGCAGTCCCGCAACCGCTCCGGTCAGATCGTTCAGCCGAACGTGAGCGTAACGACCAATGGTCAGCGTGGGGCTGCTGTGTCTGGCCAGTTCCTGGCAGACCTTGACCGAGGCCCCTGAACGGACGAGCGCGGAAACGTAGGTGTGCCTCAGGCTGTGGAAGTCCGCCTGTCCGCCAGCGCTGTCCTGCACCGCGAGGAAGTCATCGGCACGCCGCCGGCGGCGCTCCGCGCGGAGGGGTGTCTCCTTGATCCACCGGGCGCGGGCATTGCGGAGGTCGGTTCGGATCATCAGCGATGTCCGCTCCGGCAGTCTGGTGAACACGGGAGCCTCAACGGGCTTATCCATCAGCCAGTCGCGCAGCAATTCGGCGAGGTATCCGGGAATCGGCTGCTCATCATCCCGGCGCCGCTTCGAGTAGGCCGCGGCCACGCGCACCCGCGGCGGGTTATCGTCGAGCAGGAAACTTGACCGCTTGAGGCTGCGCAATTCCTCCCGCCTGAAGCCCGTGCTCACTGCCAGGCGATAGAGCATGGCCCGGTCCGGTCCGGCCATGCCACGCACATCCGGCCCATGCTCCGCCACGGTGACCAGTCGGGCCAGTTCGTCCGGAGTCAGTTCCCGGCGCACGTGACGGCGGTCCGTATCGGCATTGAACGATTCGAGCACCGCCAGGGCGTCTTCGCGTGTGCGATGATTGCGGAGAAGCCACCGGCTGAAGGTCTTGATGGCCCGCAGTGCCTTGTTCAGCGTGCGCAGGCTCGCGTCCTGCTGTTCGCGCAGGGCGCTGAGCGCCGTCTGGACGGCGGCCGGGTTCAGTTCGCTGATTCGACTGATATTCGCTTTGTTCAAGAGCCGCTTCGCCTGGAAGCACGTTTCGGCGACGTGCTTGCCCGTGTTGCCCTTGGCCAGCAAAGCGGCGCGGAAATCGTCGAGATGCGCTGAGACCGGTATGCGCTCGGCCTCGGCGAACTGATCTGCCCTTGGGTCCACCACGCCGTCGCGGCGCAGGGCCGCGGCCGCGACTTTGCCCGCCAGGATGCGCTCCGCCGCCGCCCGGTCGGTGGTCTTGGTTGATCGTTCGACGCGCCGTCCGTCGTGCGTGTACCAGCGTGCAATCCAGGGACCGCGAGGCGTGCGTTTGAACAACGTCCCCAGCCCGCGCGAGCGTCTCCTGTTCTTCTTGGTCATCTCAGTATGCCTTTCGCTTTCGTTTGGGCCACAGTTCAAGTCCCAGCGCTTCGCAGAGTTCGTCCAGAGTCGAGGTCGTCAGCCTGCGTTCACCCCGGATAAAGCGGCTCAACTGGATCGGACTCATTTTCGCGTCCCGGGCCAGAGCGAACCAGGTTCGCTTGTCACGTTCAATCGCTTTTCGCAAGTCGGTCGATATGGGCATCATGTCACCTTATCAGCCTGTGGCGCGCTAGTCAAATCGCTACTCGTGGTTCCTGGGTGTGATCCCTGGCGATTAACCTGTTTTCTCCCACTCCGCCCGAAGGCGGGCAGCGCGCGCGACAAAGGTCTCCTTGCCGCCGTCGGGCCGGTCGTGGAGTTCGCCGTGCTGTGGCCAACCTGCCATTCGTACCATTGGGGCTTGAGTCTGCCGGATCAGGTTCAGCGCGTCCAACTCGCCGGGGTCGTACCAGCCGCGGTCATCCGGCCACCCCTGGGCGACGGACCAGAACCGGGCCACCTCGGCGTCGACGTGAACCTGCCGTTGTAGGTCGGGATCTCCGCGCGCTCGGTCAGCCAGGCTTCGAGCAGGTGGACCGGGTAGGCGACACGCCGGCCCAGCCGGACGCAGCGGATCTCGCCGCGGTTCGTCATTTCCCAAAGCAACCTGCTGCCGATGCTGAGAGCCTTGGCGGCTTCCGCCGGGCGCAGGGCCAGACGTGGCAGGGTTGCCGGCGCTCGGTCCGGCGTAGGAAGGGTGGGCTTAATCATGGCTCACCTCCGCCGCCCGCTGATGGCCGGGGTGACGCCGCAGCTCATCGCGCAGGGTCTCCAGCGCGGCTTGGCCGAATACCCTGAGGTTTCCTGCCCGACCGGCTTCAGGTATGTCCCGCGTGCGGAGCAAGTACTCGACCCGGTGCAGGGGAATGCCCAGCAGGCGGGCGAGATCCCCCGTTGTGAGGATCCGTGTTTGGTCGCGACTCATCGTCCAGTCTCCTTGGTGGGCTACTGCCTAAACAGTGCCCCAGGCACTGTCGGCGGTAGGCCTTACAGGAAAGAAGGCTGGACAAACGGCGCCACGAGCCGTGGCGCGGGGCGCCACGGGGCGCCACAAAACCGCCACCAGCAGTCCTTTGCCAAAAAATAATACTCGGAAAAAGCCCCCGTCCGGCGCCGTCGGGGGTCAGCTTGGATTCGGCGGATCAATCTAAGACCCAAAGGAAGGTCTCAGTCGGTCGGTAGGCGTACGCCGTGCCTTCCGCCTGGATATACCCGTCAAGATGCTCGATGAGGCGCGGAAGGACGGGACGCATCAGATCATAAGCGCGATCCAATGCTTTCCTGGCGCTCGTCCTGGCTGTTTGGGCGGGCGTGTCGGGTTTGAGAGCTTTGGCCTTTCCACGTAGGCCCATAGATCGGTTGAACTCTTGTTGCAGTTTCTCGCGCTCCTCCGTGAGCTTTTCCTGTGAGAGGTGGTCGCCCGACTGCTTTGCCTCTTTGATGTCTGCATCCAATTCTTGAATACGTTGGCGATATTCAATCATGGCAGGTCTGTCCAGAGTCGGTTGTTCGCTGTTATTGACGGCGAGCAGCCGCTCATATCCACCAGCCAGCACGAGGGCTTCGATGGGCTCCAGAGGGTGCGGCGATGCGATCAGCTTGGCGATGTAACCGAATCCCTTCTGATCTGGATAGTACCCTTCCTTGCCGCCGAAGCGCACCTCCCACATGTCACCCTTCTTCCGGAAGCAGTAGTCCCGCGGTGCGTCTCCACTGGGATGATCCACTTCGGCGGTTTCCGTCCCGGCGACTGCCCGCTGCGCCCCCAGCCGTGCGTCCAGATCCCGCTCGACCGCCGCGAGGATGCCTTCGACCACCGCCTTGTCATCATCATCGAGCCCCTCCACATCTCGTCTGATCTTGACGCAGTGCCATGCGACCTTGGTATTGGCCTCCTGCTGCTCACGATTGCTCACCGCGGGCCAGCCATTGTCCGGTGCCAGGTGCCGGTCCTTCTCATCGAGCGGACAGGCCAGCAGGTGGGCGGAACCCCGCGGCAGGAACGCGGGCGCGTCGGCCCCGGCCACATCGTGCACCGCGGCCATGCACAGGTACTGCTCGGGCAGGCTCAGGCGGGTGCGGAGAAAGCCATTGACCCGCTCCAGGTGTGCCCAATCCCGTCCCTCGCCACGAAGACGCGCCTTACGGGCGTCCAGCCTGACCATGACGCGGAAGATGCGGTGCACGCGTGGATCTTGCAGAAGGTGATCGACCCGGCGGGCGATGTCGCACAACCATTGGGGACCGCTGAAGGGCAGAATGCCTGCCATCTGGACTCCTGTTGATCGGGTCAATACCTGCCGCCCCCTGCGACCCGAAGCAGGCAGCGGCACCTTCATGTGGGATCAGGATACCCGGCGGATCGGTCATTCGGCACGGCCAGACGGCGCCCGCCTGCGCAGCAACCTGTGAGATTCGGGGTTGCGGATTCTGAGGGCCGCATTTGAGGAGGGAGGAGAGGTTTTCGTTGCATCCCGAATGGACCCCGACCCCATCTGTCAGGGGCATGGGTTACACTCAGGACCGCACGGTGCCGGCGTGTCTGGAGTTGCCCAACGGCGCAGACGCCCGGTCACCTCGATGGGGCTGCCTGGGGCGTCTGGAGCTTCGGCATCGCCGCGCCATGCGGAGGTGCTCAGGTCCAGTGACTGCCAGCCGGTGCCAGCGGGTGGCGGATTGAGCCC
>CAYVVX010000256.1:0-7390 GCA_964455315.1 uncultured Planctomycetales bacterium
GCCCAGCCGACCTCGGTGAACAGCAGCGGCTTGTTGATGCTCTCCTGCCAGCGGAGCAGCCCGCGCTGGATGGGCTTCCAGGATTCGATGAGTGTCTCCAGGCTGGGTGAAGGATCCTCGGAAAGCTTGTAGTAGCTGGTCATGCCGACCAGGTCGAGGTCGTCCCAGAACTCGACCACCTTGTAGTGGTCCCAGTTGGCCGAGTAGGTGAGTTGACCGGGGAAGACCTTGCGGGCGGCGGCGACGACGTCGCGCCACTGCCGGGTGTAGCGCTCGGTGCTGACCAGTTCGGAGCCGACCGACAGCACCTCGACGTCATTGTCCGCGGCGATCCGCGCGAAGTGCAGCAGGAACTGCCGGTAGCGGTCGAACCAGTCGTCCCAGCTCGGCGGGCTGATCACGCCGCGCCACTCGTTGCCGCGCGGATCGCTGAGCAGGATGATGGGCATGAGGATCACGCGCAAGCCCTTGCCGTGGGCGATGGCGATGATCTCCTTCCACTGCTCCGCGGACGGCGTGACGCCGGGGTCGATCTGGAAGGTCTCCGAGGCGGCATGCTCCTGGTAGCCGGCGTTGCCGATCAGGACGGTGTCGGCGCCGAGATCGGCGATGATGCCCAGAACCTGCTCGGCTTCCTCGACGCTGCCCTTGGAGTGGTGGATCTGCCAGGAGGCGCCGCTGTAGAGGATCCGGGGCCCGGGGAGCGGGAGCGGCTCGACCCGCGCCGGCGGGGGTGGTGCCGGGGAGCCGCCGCTGTCACCGTTGCCGGTGCCCGACCACCACGCGGCCAGACCGACCACCGCCACCAGCACCCCGATCTTCCACGCCACGTTCATGGGCGGCTCACCTCAGTTGCCCGGAGCGCAATTGCAGCGCGGCCCCGATCCTCGCCGGCCACGGCAGCACGTTTCCCGCGGTGGTTCAGGACGGTCACTCCGACTTGTCCTGGTGCAGCGTCCAGGCGATGCCGCCGAGCAGGTGCTTCTGGTAGACGGGGTCGCTCCATACCTCCTCGCGGTGCCCCAGGGAGGTGTATAAGATGCGCCCGTCGCCGAAGGTGTTGATCCAGGAGACCGGATAGTCCTTGTCCGGGGACATCTTCTGCGGCTCCAGGTCGGTCTTCTCGGTGTCCACGCTGAGCAGCACGTCATCGACGTTGTCGCGGGAGAAGGAGCCGTCCCGGAAGTGGTAGATCTCGTCGGCGATGGTCCATTCCTCGCCCAGGTGCCGGGTCGCCGGGTGGTTCTGCTCCTCGACCTTGAGCACGACGTCCTTGTTCGCGGGGCCGTGGGTCTTGAACTGTCCGCCCATGAACTTGCTGTAGTCCTCCCAGTCATAAAAGCTGTCGGTGGCACAGTGCACACCGATCAGGGCCCCGCCGGCCTGCAGCCACTTGGTCATGGCGTCGCGATTGATGGATGGGCTCTGGGTGGTATACAGCAGGATGGCGTCGAACTGCTTGAACTGACCGTCGCCCTTGAGATCGTTGAAGTCCTGGGAGAAGTAGACGTCGTAACCGGCCTTGCCGGCCACATCCTTGAGGACTTTCTCCGCGTGGGACAGCTCGCCGGTCAGCGGACGGGTTACGCAGGAGTGTCGGAAGCCGAACGAGGGGGAGAACATGAGCAGCTTCTTCTTGCCGTCGGGCTTGTCGGCGGCGAGGGAAACCATGGTGCCGCCGATGACCGCGAGAATCGCCGTGGTTGCAATCCAGTTGCCGATTCGCATGGGGGTGCCCTTCCTTTTCGTCATCTCGGGTGTATCAGGTCGTACGTCTTGAACCGGGGTGTTGTTTCCGCCCGGGCCACCGCCCGGGGCGGATAGCCTACCACTCGCAGCGGGCGGGGATCAAGTTGGGGCCAAAGCCGTTGCGCGGGGTGCCCGGTGCGGGATGATTGCGCTGGCCGGGGCGTGCATCGGCTGATCCGGCGCGTATACTGGCGGTTCACAAGTTCCAACGGAGCTCGACCGGGTGCCCGTGAATCGCATCACCAGGGAGATTGGCCCATGATCCGCCGTTTGTCGCTGCTGGCCTGTCTGGGGTTGATGTCGTTGGCGGCTGTGCCGCTGGGGGCGGCGGAACCGTCCGGCAGCCCGCCGCAGTATCGTATTTACCCGCTGCGCAACGGGGTCTGCAAGGTGGCCGGCCACCACGCCTTCTTCGGCGGCGACCCCAAGGAGGTCTACGGCTTCTCGCTGTATATCTGGCTGGTGCTGGGTGGCGAAAAGCCCATGCTGGTCGAGGCCGGGATCAACGATGTCGCGGAGATGAACCGCGGTGCGGCCCATGTGCTGGCCGAACCGATCACCCAGCCGCCGGAGGAATCGGCCCCGGCGCAATTGCGCAAGTTCGGGCTTGAGCCCGAGGATATCAGCCGCATCTTCGTCACCCACCTGCATTTCGATCACGTGGACGGACTCGACGACTTTCCCAACGCCATCGTGCACATCGGTCGCAGAGAATGGGAGGATGGCAGGGCCATCTGGGCCCACGGACGGGTCAAGGACAAGTTCCTCAACGATCCGCAATGGAAAAAGCGCCTGGCACTGGTGGACGACGAGGAGATCCTGCCGGGGATCGAGTCCTTCTGGATCGGCGGGCACACGCCGGGTTCGACCGCGTACCGCATCAATACCGCCTACGGCAGGGCGGTCCTGACCGGCGACACGATCTCGATCATGGGCAACATGAAGGTGCCGGCGGGCGTCTACTCGGACATCGAGCAGGTCAAGGCGGCGATGAAGACCGTCGCGGCCAAAGCGGACATCGTGCTGCCCAGCCACGACCCGGACAACCTCAGGAACTGGCCGCCGGTTCCCGCGGGGGCGCCGAAGTACACCATCAAGGCCATCAAGGTCGGCGACTGCGCGGTTCGCAACGAGGTTACCTTCCATGATGCGAAGGAGGACAGGAAGACGCGGACGTTCAACCTGTACGCTTTTGCGATCCTGGGCGGCGAGAAGCCCATGATCGTCGAGACGGGGCCCAATCCCAGGTATGTCGAGGAGTTCAACCGCTCGACCGAGGCGTACATCCCCGGCGGGATCAAACAGAAGCCGGACGAAAACACGCTGGTCGCCCTCCGTAAGGCGGGCATCGACCCGGCCGAAGTCAGCCACGTCATCATCACCCACACGCACGCCGACCACTACGACTACTTCCCGGCGTTCCCCAACGCCAAGCTGGTCATCAACAAGACCGAGCTGCAGGACAACCTGCACCGGCTCAACCCCGACGTGCTCAGTGCGATCACCTCGCGCGAGGGCGCGGTACAGATCGTCGGCGACGAGGAGATCGTCCCCGGGGTGCGGGCCGTCCCGCTCGGCTGTCACACCTCGGGAAGCCAGGGCGTGCTGGTGCGGACCTGGATGGGCCCGGTGATTCTCACCGGCGATACCGTGTACCTGTACGACAACATCGAGGGCAACCGGCCGACGCGCAGCCCTGACCCGCGGGCCTGCTTCGAAGCCATGACCAGGATCCGCTCGCTGGCCGACATCGTCGTCCCGGCCCACGATCCCGAGACGCTGGAGCGCTGGCCGGGCGGGGTGATCGGGGGACTGCCGGAGGAGAAGTAATCTGCTTCAATGGAACGCGAAGACAAGTGCCTCAGCTGGCCAAAGCGAGAAGTTCAGCCGGCGTGAGCGCGCGAATGCCATCGCTCTGATAGCGTATGAAATCGGCCTTGTTCAGCGTCAAGAGATCGGTCACGGAGTGGGTAAGCATGAGCGCGACGGTGCGGGCATCATGCACTTGAACCCCCTTCACACCGTGTTTACTTATGATGGTATTCCAGATCTCGGGCGTCAGCGGAGTTTCCGTGATGATCGTGACGCCGCGGCGGACCCGCTCGAGCCTCTTCACGGCTTCGTGCACAGGCAAGTCGAAACCGCCGCGTTGGCCAGGCGGTCGAGTCGTGACGTTCCAGAATTCAGCCAGATGCTGCAGACCTGTGAAGAGTGGTGTCTTCTGTCGCAGCAACTGGCCAATGGCGGCTCGAACCTCGCCGTAGAAGGGATCATTCCGGTGAACCGCACGAAGCAAGATGCCGGAATCGAGAAAGAACGGCATCAATCATGTTCCGTGTACATATCCCGTGTTGAGAAGTCATGCGGCAGCGGTGGGAGGCTCTCCGTGCCTTCGGAGATCTCATCGAGCCACTTCTCCGCATTTCCAATTGGGCTGGCACCATTGGTCCCGGCGAAATGCTTCTGAAGAAACTCGGGCACGGAAAGGCCCAGCCCGGCAGCATATTCGGTGATCGCCCGGGCGGTCTTGGCATCGAGTTCAATGGTCAGGTTCGACGCTGTCACATTGTCACCGTATCAAGTATAGCTTTTCGAAGCTCCTGAGTCGAGCAAACGAGCGGCTTGGATGATGAGGGACCTTAACAGGCTGGGGGCCACCTGCGTTTGATTTTCCCCCCTTCCGGGGCTATCAATAGGCTTTCTTCGACCTGGTTTCCCGCGTTGATTGTCGAGGTGGGTATTGGCTACGAACACGGTAGATGAAGTCTCGTTGTACCCCGCGATCCAGGATCAGGATCCCGACCTGTTCCGCATGCTGGTCGCCGAGGGCCATCGGCAGGCGAACACCCTGGAACTGATCGCGTCCGAGAACCATGTCTCCCGGGCGGTGATGGAGGCGGTCGGTTCCTGCCTGACCAACAAGTACGCCGAGGGGTACCCCGGGCGGCGCTACTACGGCGGCTGCGCACACGTCGACGAGGTGGAGAACCTCGCCATCGACCGGGCCAGGAAGCTGTTCGGCTGCGAGCACGTCAACGTGCAACCGCACTCGGGCAGCCAGGCGAACATGGCCGTGTACATGGCCGTGCTCGAGCCCGGCGACACCATCCTGTCGCTGGACCTGGCCCACGGCGGGCACCTGACCCACGGGATGAAGGTGAACTTCAGCGGCCGGCTCTACAACATCGTTCACTACGGTGTGCGCCGCGACAGCGAGACCATCGACTACGACCAGATTCGAGCGATGGCCCTGGAACACAAGCCGAAGATGATTGTCACCGGCGCCTCGGCCTACCCGCGGACCATCGACATCGCCGCCTTCGCGTAGATCGCGAAGGAGGTGGGCGCCGACGTCCTGGCCGACATCGCCCACATCGCCGGGCTGGTCGCCGTGGGGCTGCATCCGTCGCCGGTGCCGCACGCGGACTTCGTCACCACCACCACGCACAAGACCCTGCGCGGGCCGCGGGCGGGCATGATCATGTGCCGGCCCGAGCACGCCAAGGCGGTCGATTCGCGGATTTTTCCGGGGATCCAGGGCGGCCCGCTCATGCACGTGATCGCCGGGAAGGCGGCCGCCTTCGGCGAGGCCCTGCGGCCGGAGTTTCAGGTTTACCAGCAGCGCATCCTGGACAACGCCCAGGCTTTGGCGACGGCGCTGATGGGTCATGGCTACCGACTGGTCTCCGGCGGAACGGACAACCACCTCATGCTGGTGGACCTGCGCCAGGTACACGCGGACATCACCGGCAAGCAGGCCGAGGGCTGGCTCGAGCAGGCCGGGCTGATCGTCAACAAGAACATGATCCCCTTCGACGAGCGCAAGCCGACGGAGACCTCCGGGCTGCGGATCGGGACGCCGGCCACCAGCACGCGCGGGCTGGGCGGTGCGGAGATGAAGACGGTGGCCCGGCTGATCCACGAGTGCCTCTCGGCGCGTGGCGACGCGGCCGCCAATGAGCGGATCCGCGGCGAGGTGGTGGAGATCTGCAGCCGGTTTCCGATGCCGCACTGAATGCGCGGGGACGTGAAACGTGAGACATGAGCACGACCGTCGGCATCCTCCGCGGTTCGACGGGACCGGCGGGCTGAAGCCGGTGGGGTCGATCTGTGATCGGGTACACATCGCCTCCGACACCCCCGCGCGGGCTGAGGCCCGCGGCTCTTTTCCAGCGTCCGCCGCATCCACCTCGCGAAGGGCCGGCAGAACCGCCGGCCGCTGCATGGCGGGGGGGCAACGTCCATTGAAATGTTCCTATCCCTTCCGGGGTTGCGTAAGAAGAAAGAACCACAAAGACACCAAGGCACAAAGAAGAGGAGGTTCCTGGGGTGAGATCCTGGGGTCGCGAAGCTCACCCGCGGTGAGTTCGCGGTCGTGGCGATTCGCCCATCCCGTCGCCGGTATTCTTTGTGCCCTCCGTGTCTCTGTGGTTTATCTCTTTGGCAAAGTTGGGGATCACTCATCACCCATCACTCGTCACCGTTTGCTCAGCACTCAGCACCCATCACTCAGCACTTTCGCCCGGGTGTTCGTCGCCGTCGCCTTGCTGCTCGCGGCCGGGTGCTCCGGCGGGGCGACGGTCCACATCGTGCCGCAGCTTCGGGCCGACCTGGCCGCCGATGAACCGCTGATGCAGTCGATCCGGGCGGAGCGGGCGTTCTACAGCGTGGCCGGAGACGGGACGCTCAGCATCGGGATCGCCCACCACGTAGGCTCGCTGCTTGGAGAAGCGTATGCTGGGGATTGGATGATGTCGTTCCTGCTGGAGGGGCTTCCGGCCGGGAAGGAGCGGCTCTACCGCATCCGCGTGCGCGAGGTGCAGGGGGCATTTTCGCAGACCGGCGACCATCGCCGTTTCCGCTCGATGGCCGGTATCGCAGTGGTCGAGGCACCGAGTGGCGGGCGGCTCAAGGGGCGGTTTCACATCGTGGTGACCGAGCAGCGGTTCAGCGTTCTCACCGGCTGGTCGCCGGCGCTGTACCAGGGGCCGCTGCTGGTGATGGTCGGCAGGTTTGACGCGGTCGAGAACGAGGCGAAGGCCGGCGAGATCCTGCTGGCGACCGAGCCGGAGGGTTTCGAGCGTCCCGCCGAGCGGGCCCTGACCCGGCCTGCCGGGCTAACGTCGCCACCTGGTGGCGATGGCGAATGACAGGCCAGCCGCGACCGGCCGGGGCTTACTCGTCGATGCCCAGGTCGCCCTTGGTCATCAGCGCGGCGAAGGCGAAGCCGGCCCCCTCGATGTTCTCGCGTGCGCCTTCCTGGCGGTCGATGACGGCCACGATGCGCTCGACGGTCGCGCCGGCCGCGGCGATGACCCTGGCGGCCTCGAGCACCTGCCCGCCGGTGGTGGCGACATCCTCGACGAGCAGGATACGGTCGCCGGGTTCCAGCCTGCCTTCGTGCATCTTCTGGGTGCCGTAGTCCTTCTTCGCGTTGCGGATGATGACGAAGGGCAGGTTCGCGGCCATCGACGCCGCCGCCGCCAGGGCGACACCGCCCAGTTCCGCCCCGGCGATGCGGGTGGTCCCGGGGCCGGCGTGTTTCGCGAAGCGGGTGCCCAACTCGCGGAGAATCGCCGGCTGGCACTCGAACAGGTACTTGTCGAGGTAGTAGCGGCTCTTGCGGCCGGAGCGCAGCGTG
>CAYVVX010000257.1:0-7382 GCA_964455315.1 uncultured Planctomycetales bacterium
CTCGGCGGCGAAAGACTGATCGTCATTGACGATAATAACGATCGGCACCTGGTGGCGGATGGCCAGCAGCCCGATCGACTTGTAGGTCGATGCCTTGACGCCGAAAAAGTCCACGAACATGCCCTTGTGCCCGGCGTTCTGGTCGGCGATGAAGCCGAGCAGCCCGCCGGATTCGAGAATGTCCTCGGCCGACGCCGACGCCCCCTTCTTGTACAACAGCTTGAGCCCGCGCTTCGAGCGGGCGTCCTCCAGGAAGTCGTTCAGATACGGGTTGTCCAGCGGGCGCATGACCGCGGTGAGCGGAAAGCCCAGCGCCGCCAGCGTGAAACCCAGCAGCTCCCAGCTCCCGTAGTGACCGGTGACCAGGATCGCCCCGCGGCGCCGCAGCAGCACGTCCGCGGCCTGCTCGAGGCCCTTGAGCTTCACGTACCGCGGCCAGGTCCACTCGTTGATCAGCCGGGGCGTGAAGAAGGACTCCATCGCCAGCATGGTGAGCTGCTGCATGGATTTCAGCGCGATGCGGTCCATCTGCCGCGGCGACAGGGTCGAGCCGTAGGCCAGGCGCAGGTGCTCGACCGCCCGCCGCCGGTGGCGGGGCATGATCTTCGACCAGATCCAGCCCATGCCGCGGGCGGTGGCCAGGTTGGCGTCGATGGGGAAGACCTGAAAGATCATGCCCGCCGTGCGCAGGGCGGCGTACGCCAGCCAGTCCACCATGCGGTTGCGACGTTTCATGGGCGGGATTGTAGCGGGAAGACGCCGGAGAGGAACCTCAGTCCGCCCATTACGGCGGCAGGTGCTACGGCGCGGTCACGATCTGGTTCCAGACCCGCGTGCCGCGGATCTCCTTCAGGCCCACGCGAAGCTGCCGGCCGGCCAGCTCCTCGGCACCATCGAGCACGAACTCGCGGGTCAGCCGCTGCCCGGGCCGGGAGTTGGGAAACAGGCGGGTGACCCGCTGCCGGCCGGGGGCCATGACGTAGCCGTCGAAGCTGACCACGTCGGCGCTGGCATTGTGCAGCTCCTGGCGGACGATCAGCTTGTCGCCGGCGCGGAACAGGCTGGTCTGCAGGTCGATGTCGCGAAGACCCAGCTCGAACCAGGCCGGGGTGAGCAGGTGATATCGGCGGTCGGCGTCAATGTCGAACTCGCCGAGAATGGGCGTGACGCCGGCTTCGGCATTCAGCGGAAAACGCAGGTCCAGCTCGACGCGATGAACTTCGCCCGGCTGGAGCATGAAGGGGATGCGATTGGGGCGAATGTCCCAGTCCGGCGGCGCAACCAGCCGGACCATGCCGCTGACCGGCTGGGGGAAGGTGTTGCGGAAACGCAGCATGTGCCGGCGAATCTCCACGTTGGCCTCGATCAGCGGGTCTTCCATCAGGAATTCGCGGCGGAAGTTCAGCAGCCAGGTCACCGCGCCGGTGATGAGCACCGGGGTCGGACCCACCGTGAGGAGGTGACTGGAACCAACCTGAGCTGGCGCGGTCTGCCGGCCCCACAGGTCCACCATCCGGATCTCCTGACCCAGGCTGAGCAGGTGCTCCCGCCCGTACGGCGGGGCCCGATCGTCCCAGGCAAACAGGACCGCCGTGCCGTGATGATCGAACACCAGGCAACTGATCGTGCCGTCGAGGGTCATCCTGGCCACCGGCGTGGACCCGCCCAGCAGGTCGGCCAGCGTCCGGAACACCAGGTAATCCTCGCTGGGCTCGGCGAAGGCGCCGCCCTCCCCGATTTGCGTGGACCACGGCGCGGCCACGCTGATCCCGGCCGGCTGAACGAAGGCGGCCTGGGCGAGGCGCTTGGCGAGATCCGCCAGCCGCGGCACGCGCTGATAGCCGGATTCCGGAAGCAGTTCCAGCGTCAGCCACGCCGGCGGCCCCGCTTTGAGCAACGGCGTCAACTCGGCCTCGAAGTCGTCCGGAGGAATGGTGGTCGGCACGCGTACCGAGCGATAGTCGATGCCGTTGGGAAACGCCGAGGAGAGGACGCCGCCGGACACCGCCAGGCGCGGGTCGCGCAGAATCGGCAGCATCTCCTGCCGCAGACGCATCAGCCCGTCGGGCAGGCGCGGATGATCGGTCAGGTCGCCGTCCGCGTCCCCGCCGAGTTGCCAGACCGGAATCAGCCCGGCATACCGGCTCCAGTTCGCCGCGATCAGCGGCTGCCAGGTGGCGGGATCGCCGGACAACAGGTCAGGCAGATCGGGAAGCAGCTCCCGCCCGAACGCCGGACGGCTGGCTGCGACATCGGTACCGCCGGTCATTCCCACCGCGTTACCCGGGGCGGAGCGAGCGGCATCTGAAACGGCCGTGACGTTCTTGCGGGCTGCCATCACGCCGACGGGCGTGGCCTGCATGGCAGCCACCGATTCCACATAGTGGTCAATCGCTCTATCCGGATTCCCGTCGCTGCCGACGGCGTCCTCGAGATTCCACACCGGCAGCTTGACCCACTCCGGACTGAGCTGAGCGAGCAGCCGCTGCTGGGGCGCGAAGAGTTCCTCCGCGACCGTGGTAAGCTCCACGCCGAAACCGCGACCACGCGCTGCGGGACCGCCCATGCGCGGCCCGGCCCGCGCGAATCGCAACGTCCTGCGCACCAGGCTGGCATCGGCCGTGGTCACCAGCAGTTCGGCGTCATAGGCACCGATGTCCAGCCACGACAGAGCGATGCGCTGGGGCCCCGTCGATCGCTGCTGGGGCGGACCCGCCTGAGGGAGCACCTCCACTGGCGTCTCGACCACCAGCCGCCCTTCCATGTCCCGCACCCGCAGCATCGCTTCGAGTCGCAGCCCGTCGGGGTCGTGGACCTCGGCGAGCAACTCGACCGGCTCCGGATCGACAAACAGATTGCCCTCCACCGCGGGCCGCAACTGCACCCGGGGCAGCCGGAACACGGTCAGGTCATCGAACCAGGCGGAGCCGCGCACATCCTCGAACTCGATGCGCGTGACAGGCCGGGCCGAACGGTCATGCTCCTTCGCCTGGGTGAGCCACAGGGTCGTGCCGATATAGCGGGCATGGGCCACCCCGCCGGGCAGGCCCACGCTGATCGGCTGCCAGGCATCAGCGCCCGGCGTGCCGCCCACCAGGCGGCTGCGCTGAACCGTGCCGGGAATCTCGTCGCCCCTGCGATCCAGGTAAACGGCGGTGAGGTACGCCCGGGCGCTGTCCAGCCCCTGGGTTCTCACCCACGCCACCACCAGGTAGTCGCTGTCGCTGCGGACCGAGATATCCCGGCCTTCATAGCGGTAGGCAATCGAGCCGCCGTCGAGATCCAGCCGGAAACTGGGCACCGCTGACCGACCGACCTGGGCATCGAACCGGCCTTCGAGGTAGGGTGGAAAGCCGTCCGCCGCCAGACGCCGCCAGAACATGGGCACGCTCTCGAAGTTGCCCAGCGGCTCCTCACTGAAGTCGAAGTGCCTGACGATCCGCCGGCCGATGATCGAGGGCCGCTCGATGTCGCTCGTCGACGATGGGGAAGTGGCAGCGGCAGCCCAAGCGTCCGGCACCGGGTGCCAGCCGGCCATGACCGCCGTCCATCCCATCAGCAAGCTGAGCCTTTTCCATCCGCGCATGGGATCTCCCCAATACGGTGTTTATCGGCTCATCCGGGGGTGTGCATGACTTGTGAGATTTGCGGGCCGGTCAGCCCCTCCTTAACATATCTCCCGCAATGGCAGAACTCTACGACAGCCGCCGTTACCTGACCAGCTTCCATGCCGACCGGCTGCCCAACCTGTTCGCCGACGTCCTGGTCATCGGCAGCGGTGTCGCCGGGCTGCGGGCGGCAAAAGAAGCCGCCCGCTACGGCACGGTCATCCTGGTCACCAAATCACGTATCGACGACTCCAACACGGCCTGGGCCCAGGGAGGCATCGCCGCGGTACTTTCCCCGGAAGACGCCTTCGAGTCCCATATCAACGACACCCTGCGGGTCGGGTGCGGCCTGTGCGATAAGACCGCGGTCGAGCGGATCGTCCGCGAGGGCCCCGAGCGCATCCAGGAACTGATCCAGTGGGGAGCCCTGTTCGATCGCCGGGGAGCGAGGCTGCAGCTCGGGCTGGAAGGCGGCCACTCGGCCCCGAGAATCGTCCATGCCCTCGGTGATGCCACCGGCCGGGAGCTGGCGGACACGCTCATCCGCGTGGCCCGCGGCACGCAGAGCCTTCGGCTGTTCGAGGACTGCTTCGCGATCGACCTGCTGGATCTGAACGGGCAGTGCTGCGGGGCGGTGACGCATCACCGCCACTTCGGCCATCAGATGGTCTGGGCCAAGCGGACCATCCTGGCCAGCGGCGGCTGCGGGCAGGTCTACCGCGAATCGACCAACCCGGACATCGCCACCGGCGACGGGCATGTGATGGCCTTCCGCGCCGGCGTTCCGCTGCGCGACATGGAGATGGTCCAGTTCCACCCCACCACGCTGTATATCGCCGGCGCTTCCCGGGCACTGATCAGCGAGGCCGTCCGCGGCGAGGGTGCCTACCTGGTCGATCGTGAAGGTCGGCGGTTCATGACCGAGTACCATCCCGACGCCGAGTTGGCCCCGCGCGACGTGGTCAGCCGGGCCATCGTCAAGGAGATGGCCGCCCAGGACGCCACCTCGATGTTCCTGGACGTCCGCCACCTCAACGCCGAGAAGTTCCGCAAGCGTTTTCCCATGATTACCCGGTTGTGCGAGGAGTTCGACATCGACATCACCCGCCAGGGCATCCCCGTGCGCCCGGCGGCGCACTACATGATCGGCGGCGTGGTGGTGGACGCCGACGCCCGCACGCCGATGCCCGGGCTGTTTGCCTGCGGCGAGGCCGCCAGCAGCGGCGTCCACGGGGCCAACCGCCTCGCCAGTAACTCCCTCCTCGAAGGGCTGGTGTTCGGGAGCGTGGCCGGGCGGATCGCCGGCGCCGAGGCCGCCGGGCTCAACGGCTCGGGCCGTCCCGGCAGGATTGACAGCGACATCGCCCCCTCCTCGCGAACCATGCTCGATCTGCACGACATCCGCAACTCCCTGCGCAGCCTGATGTGGCGCAACGCGGGCATCGAGCGCAAGGGCGCCCGCCTGAGCGAGGTGCTGGAGATCATCGGCTTCTGGGGGCAGTACGTGATGGATAAGCGGTTTGACGACCGGGCCGGCTGGGAAACGCAGAACCTGCTCAGCCTCGCCCGGCTGATTGCCACCGCCGCCCGGGCCCGCGAGGAATCCCGCGGCGTGCACTTTCGCTCGGACTTCCGGGAAACTTCCCCGGCGCTGGATCAGCGCCACCTGATCGTCCAGCGCGGCACCGACGGCATCAGGGTCTCCTGGGATACACCGGCATGAGCGGACCACAGCCCACCAACCCCCGGGCCTTCGCCCAGGCCACCGGTTTCGTGTTCCAGATCGTCGGCATGATCCTGCTCTGCGGCGGCTGCTGCGTCGGGCCGATCATCGGATGGTTCCAGGGCGAGCAGGCCGCCGCCCCGCCCGACGTGGCCGCCTGGTTGCGGGACTCTCCTCCCCAGCAACTCCTGGTCACCGCGTGCATCGTCGCCAATGGCGTCGGCGGACTGGCCCTGGCCGTGTTCGGCATGGGCTTGCAGCAGGAGCAGCCCTCCAGCGGCACCGGCGCGCTGGTCTCCGCGGGGGCCCTGGCCACCGTGTATGTCGGCAGCGCGGTCGCGGCCATCGTCCTGGGCCTGTCCCTGCCCCGCATCGCCGTGCACGTGCTGCTCGCGGCCGGCACCCTGGTGCTGATGCTCATGGCCGGCGGGGCCCGACGGACCATGCAGCTTCACCCGCCCCCGCCGGACGAGCCGGTCACCGAGGCATTCCTGCGTCAGTTCGATCGCAAGCACGGATTCGAGGATGAGGATGAGTCCGCGAACCGTTGACATCACCGGCACGGGCGTCGGATGATACGTTGTTGAGACGGCGTGACGGCAGGACCGTACGCGTCACGCCTCACCGTCCGGTTCTTCAAGGAGGTTTACCCATGGGGTACGATCGAAACATAGCCGGCCTGATCCTCACCGGTTCCGCCATCCTGCTGGCCGGGCACGCCGCGAAGGGCGCCGAGCCGGCATCGCGGCCGGCGGCGGATCTGGCTGCGCTGCGCAAGCGGGCCGAACCCGCGATCAACAAGGGCTGCGACTTCCTGCTGACCACGCAGACGGAGGAAGGCGGCTGGAAAGGCTACTTCGGCGGCGCCGATCCGGCCATCACGGCCCTGGCCGCGGAGGCCATCGCCCGCAACCCCGCTTTCGGTCCACGGCACCAGACCGTCGCCCGGGCGGTGGAGTTCGTGCTCAAGCATCAGCAGCCGGACGGGGGCGTCTACGATCCCCAGATCGGCTACGAGAACTACACCACCAGCGTTGCCCTCTCCCTGCTGTCATCGATCGATAACCCGGCCCTGGATCACGCCCGCAAGGAAGCCCGCCGCTATCTCATCGAAAACCAGTGGGCCGAATCCAGGGAGGACAACGAAGGCGACAAGATCGACAGCGGACATCCCTGGTACGGCGGAGCCGGCTACGGCAAGCACAAGCGCCCCGACCTGTCCAACACCCAGATGATGGTCGAGGCCCTGCACAACAGCGGGCTGCCCGCCGATGATCCCGTGTTTCAGAAGGCCCTCAGGTTCATCGCGCGCTGCCAGATGTCCAGCCAGACCAACGATCAACCCTTCGCCCGCGGCGCCGACAGCGGCGGGTTCATCTACACCCCGGCCAACAACGGCGAGAGCATGGCCGGCTCCGAAGATGTCAACGGGCGCACCATGCTGCGCAGCTACGGCAGCATGACCTACGCCGGCTTCAAGTCGATGCTCTACGCCAGGGTAAAACGCGACGACCCGCGCGTCCAGAACGCCTGGAAATGGATCCAGCGCCACTACACGCTCGACGCCAACCCCAACATGCCCGGCATCCATTCCAAACAGGGGCTCTACTATTACTACCACGTCTTCGCCAAGGCCCTCTCCGCCTGGGGCGAGCCCATAATCGAGGACGCCCAGGGGCAGAGGCACGACTGGCGTGCCGAACTGGTCGATGAGCTGCTCAAGCGGCAGAACGTCGACGGAAGCTGGGTCAACGACGCCGACCGCTGGATGGAGGGCAATCCCCAACTGGTGACGGCCTACTCGCTGCTGGCGCTCGAAGAAGCCCTCAAGGACGAACCTTCGCGCTGATGGCCGCGGACATTCCGACCGACCGCCGCCAAGGCCGCCTGTCCGGGCCTGCCTGGCGGCCTGCGGCAAAAGCGCCGAATCCGATTCGCGGCAACCTGCCCCCTGTATCGCCAAATGCCCCCCGGCGGGCTGGCAAATCCGTTCGGCAGCGTCTATACAGGTCCGACCCGGCATCGTCTGGCGGCGGCGGCTGCCCCGGCCA
>CAYVVX010000258.1:0-3272 GCA_964455315.1 uncultured Planctomycetales bacterium
GACAACTTCCGTGGCTTGTGGATTCACGAACCGGGTGTGAGCCCTGCATTCAAGAATTATTTCTGTTTCGTCGGAGAGATCTACAGCCAGGTGGCCCGTCGGGGCAACGGGGAGTTCTGGATCGCCGGGCTGCCTACGGTTCGCTTTGATCCCGCCGCGCTGGACTGCGACTCCTACGAGTTCGACTTTTTTGAGAACGTGCTGGGCATGAGCCCGGGCGACAATCCTGCCGGTGTAGCGGCCGATCCGGCGGACGATACGCTCGTCTTCAGCGTGAGAACAGCCAACGGCGCGGCGCTGATGCGCTATGACCCGACCGCGGGGAGCGCCGTGCAGATTCCGTCGGATGATCCGCTGCCGCTCGGCGCGGTGCTGATTGATTTCGAGGGGAGGATCTGCGTGCTGAGCGGTGACGGGCTGGTCCGGGTGGACCCGACCGATCCGTCCAACACGCAGACGTTCACCGGGCTGGCGGTGCCGAACCCACCGGGCGTGGCGACGCTGTACACCTCAGCCCGGGAGTTCACGCTGGACTCCGACGGCAACTACCTGATGATGATTGAGAACGCGTATTTTGTCGGCCAGAACGTCATCACTTTCAACTCCATCGGGAAGTTCGATCGCGACACCGGTGCCTTCTCACTGCCGGTGTACAGCCTGCAGACGCTGACGCCGTTCATCTTCCCCAATCGTGGTATTGCCGGCGCGACCGTGGGAAACGATCAGACCATCTACTTCGGCCAGGATCGCTATCCGACCCGGCTGTTTGAGCTCGATCGGTCCTGCGGCGAGGTGGTCCGCTACCTGGGCGAGGCGATGGGGCCCACGCTGCGCTTCACCGACATGAGCACCCGCGACCTGCTGTACGGCGACCCGCTGGTGATGAGCCCGGTACCCGAGGATGTACCGGGAGATCCGATGCTGCTCTCGGCGGTGTCCCGGCGCACGCATGGAGCGGCCGGGGATCTGGATCTCGATCTGCCGCTGGGGCCACCGGATGAGCCCGCGGTTGAACCGCGCCAGGGCGGCCCCACCCGCGTGGTGCTCACCTTCAACGAGCCGGTCCGGGCAGCCGATGGTTCCATCGACGCCAACGAATTGACCATCACGGGCGCAGGAGCCGCGGTGGCAACCTGCGGAGGTGTGAATGCCCATGAGTTGTCGATTGAGCTGAGCGGCGTGCCGGACGGGAGTTGCGTGACCATCTCACTGGCGGGGCTGGTGGACCTGGCCGGCAATCCGCTGGTCGGTGATACCGATGTGCAAATCCGCGTGCTGGAAGGCGACAGCGACGGCAACGGCACCGTGGAGATCGACGACCTGATGTCCATTCGCATGCGGCTGTTCCAGGCGGTGGACGCCGGTCACCTGACCCGCGACGTGACCGTCGATGGCGTCATCAACATCGTCGATATGAACGCTGCGAAGGGCAATCTGGCGGGGACGGCGAGCTGCCCGTGATTGGAGTGGACGCGCCGGGAGTCGAGTGCTGAAGTCAACCCCGCGGGCCGGCGTGGAAGTTTCCGATGGCTTCGGACGTCCGCAGGGCTCGTCCGTAGATGCGCAGCCGTTCCACAGATCCGTGCATGGCGGGTGCGATCTTCAAGGGAGATGCTCCGTTGGGGGCGTTGAGTTGCGGGCTGAAGCGGCCCCAGCCGAACTGGCGCTCGTCGCCGCCGTCGCAGAGGACGCCGTCAACCACGAAGATGATGATCCTGGGGCCGCCGTCGACGATGACCGCAAGGTGTTGCTTCCTGCCGGCGAGCATCGTGCCGCGATCGCTGCGCCAACGGGACTCACTGCGCCCGTCGTTGATGACCACCTCGACGGCGCCGCCTTCAACAGTGAGTAGCGCGATGCCCTCACCGGAGTTATCCCGTGAATCGAGCAGCACCTGCCCGGCGGTGAGGTCGTCCAGGCTCAACCACGCGTCGATGCTGAAACCCGCGCGCAGATCCTTGCCGCGAAAGTCCGGGGCGGAGCCGTCGCGGGCATGGAAGGCGGGCAAACGCGGCAGCTTCGCTTCGGCGGGCATCGCATCAGAGGCAGGGAGATCCAGAAGAAGACCATCCTTCGCGACGGAACGGTTGTCGAACTGGTCGAACAGCCCTGCGAGAAGCGCAGGCGGGATTTCGTGGACCCGGGCGACGTTCTTCTGAGTCTCGGTGAGGTAATAGTGCCCGTCCTCTTCGATGAGGTCGGGATAACTCATGCGGATGTAGGGATCGTCGTCATAGAGAACGATCTCGGGCTGTGACCAGTGCAGCACCTTGCCATCGGGGCCGTCGCGCTCGACACCGGCCGCCAGCCAGGCGGGGTTGCGGTCGCGATACGGATCGCCGCCGCGGGCGGGAGTAATGAAGATCCCGCCGTGGTTGTGAAACCAGTAGAGGTACTTGCCATTTGAGCAGCGCCAGGCGAAGTTCGCGGCCCGCGGGTGCTTGATCCGCCGCCCGCCGGGCCAGTACGCCAGGTAGGCCGGCTCCGACCAGTGATACCCCCCATCGCGGCTGTAGCTGCATGTCGGCCAGCCGTCGATGGTGCGATAGACGCAGTACAGCGAACCGTCCGACATGAGCGAGATGGACTGCTCCTCGGCGACCCGCCCCCCGCCCGGCGGCGTGCGCAGGCCGATGTCGCCCGCCGGCAAGGTCTCGAAGGTGATCTTTTCCGGATCGCGTTCGGTGAGGATGTTTTCGCTGCGCAGAAACGCCCCCTCCGACTGGGCGAAGAACCCCGCCCCCATCGCGCAGACCTTGTGCAGCACCAGGATGGCCGCTGCGTCCCGGATCAGCGGCCTGCCCACGTTCCAGAAGAAGCGCAGCTTGCCGCCGTACACATTCTCGCGGTCGCAGGCGAACTCGCGCACCGCAACGTCGTACCGCTTCGCCGACCAGCTTCGACCATGATCGTCGGAGAACTTGAACACGTAATGCCCCAGCGAGTCGACGCGCTTCAAAGCCTTGCCGTCTTCGGTCTTCACCTCACGGACGTTGTCGGTGTTGTGGTTGTAGAAGCAGTACACCCGTCCTGACGGCACCTTGAGCATGACCGCGTACGACGCCTCCGGTCCGTCGGCCGGCTCGACGTCCACCGGCGCCGACCAGGTCGCGCCTCGATCGGTGGAGCGCATGCTGATCACGTGCTGGCCGCCGGCGCCCTCGTGCCCGGCACCGGTGGTCATCACGCACAGCCAGGCGCCGTCATCGGTGCGTACCACGTACGGCTGATCGGCATACCCCTCGCTGGGGATCTCGCGCCCGTTGGCGATG
>CAYVVX010000258.1:3282-7370 GCA_964455315.1 uncultured Planctomycetales bacterium
CGCGGGTCGGGGATCACCGGTGACGCGGCCAGGGCGACGGCCTGGAAGGTGAGCGAGACGGCAACAATGCGAAGAATCCGAGTGGAAGCCGAGCCAGCGAGGTGCGGCGGAGTTCGAAGACGCATGGATACCTCTTAGCGCGGGCTCTGCCCGCAACCCAGGGAGTTTGGAACCGCGGAGACGCCGAGAACGCAAAGAAGATGGGAGATCTGAAATTTGAGCTGGCAGATCCGACATCGCGGGTCCGGCTTTGGCGCTCGTATCCAGCGCCTGAAGCATCGTTTTCGGTATCCCGCGTGAACCTGTCGGCATGAGGAAAACTCCTGAGTTGAAGGCCAGAATTCCCGCCGCCCGGCGATGGACGGCTCCGCGGGCATGAGTATCGTCGCCTCGGCGGGAATGTCCAGTGTCGCCGAACCCGGGGGCGACGCCTTTGACGCCGCAACGTGTCGACGTTCCAATGCAGCCATGAATCCGCAACCCGCACTCGACGTATTCGACCGCCGCCAGGTGTCCATGCGCGACGACCTCTTCGCGTTCCTGCGCTTCCCGACCATCTCCACGCTGCCCGAGCATGCGGGCGATCTGCGCGCCTGTGCCGACTGGGTCAGGGGCCAGCTCAACGACGCCGGGCTCGAAGCCGAGGTGGTCAGCACCGGCGGGCACGCGGCCGTGGTCGGAGATACCGGTCCCGCCGCCGGCGGACCCACCCTGCTGTTCTACGGTCATTACGACGTGCAGCCGGTCGGCGACGCGTCGCTGTGGGACTCGCCCGCGTTCGAACCCACTGTCCGCGACGGGGCCGTGTTCGCCCGCGGCGCCGCCGACGACAAGGGGCAGGTGATGACCCACCTGGCCGCCATGCGCTGCTGGCACGAGGCCGGGCTCGCCTGGCCGGGGCGGATCAAGTTTCTCATCGAAGGCGAGGAGGAGATCGGCTCGCCCAACCTGCCCGAGTTCGTCCGGGTTCACCGCGAGCGGCTGGCGTGCGACTACATCGTCATCTCCGACACGTCCAAAGTCGACGCGGCCACGCCGGCCCTGGCAGTTTCGACCCGCGGGCTGGTGTACAAGGAGATCGTCGTGGATGGGCCCTCGCGCGATCTGCACAGCGGCACCTACGGGGGCACCGTCGCCAATCCGGCCAACGCGCTGGCGAAGATCATCGCCGCGCTGCACGACGGACAGCGGCGCGTCGCCATTCCCGGCTTCTACGATGATGTCCGCGAGTTCAGCATCGAGGAACGCCGATCCATTCATGACAAGGGCCTTTCGGACGAAGAACTTCGCCGGCAGACGGGAAGCCCCGCACCGGCCGGCGAATCAGGTTACACCAGCGCGGAGCGCTGCGGCATTCGGCCGACGCTGGATGTCAACGGGCTGCTCTCGGGGTTCACGGGCAAGGGCTCGTCCACCATCATTCCCTCGCGAGCGATGGCGAAGGTGTCCATGCGCCTGGTGGCCGATCAGGATCCGGGGAAGATCTCCCGGGCGTTCGATGCGGCGGTGAAGGAGGCGTGCCCGCCCGGGGTGACGCTCACCATTCATGACCGCGGCTCCTGTGCCGCCTATATGGCACCGAGCGACTCGCCCGGCATGATCGCTGCGCGCCAGGCACTGGCCGCGAGCTATGGTGTTGAGCCGGTGCTGGCCCGCGAGGGCGGCACGCTGCCGATCCTGCCCATGTTCAGGGAAGTGCTCAAAGCCGACAGCCTGATGATGGGTTTCGCCGTCCCCGACTGCAACCTGCACAGCCCCAACGAGTTTTTCCATCTCAGCGACTTCGACACCGGCACGCGGTGCATCCTGCGGTTTCTGGCGTTGTGCGCCGACATCACATGAGCGGCACTCGCCCATGTGCCAGCCCATCGCTGCCGCGCAAAAACTGCGCGATGCCGCGAAGGCAACCAGGCGCAACACCGGTGAGCGCACCCAACATGGCGCACGGCGGCATCTGGCATCATGATTATCGGTCCTGCCGCCCCTCAACGCCCCGCGATCCTGCGTGGGCGGGAAGTCGAGTCTTACCCACCGGCCCCGCTTCGCCGATCATTCGACAGGAACGCCTTCGCACGGGGATGGCTGAGGCTTGACCTCGCCCCGTCGCTTCGGGCACACTAGGTGATCGGACGTTACCTGTGATCCGCCGTCACCCCGAGGGGGCTTTGCCGCGGGGCATCAGCAGTTCTGGAGGAGCGGACATGAACCGCATGCGTTGTGTGATCGGCCTGAGCGCTGTCGTGGCCCTGTCCTGCGCGGTACCTGCCAAGGCCAACTTCCTGGGCAGCGTCGCCAGGGGACTGAGCCTGTTCGATTTCCAGTTCGCCGGCGAGCGCAATGTCCTCGGTGACGGCTACAACGTCAACGCGGTGGCCAGCTACAACAACCGCACGTTCGATTTCGGCCCGGCCGAGCTCACCCTGAGCGGCGCCGTCCGCCTGAGCGGCGGTTACACCACGCGCGGCCTCCCGCGGTTCAACTTCGCCGCCACCACGCTGGGCACGCCGTTGAGTTACACGCTCGACTTCAACAACGGCATTCAGGAATACACCGCCACCGGCAGCGTGCTGGTCAACATCGACACCAAGATCAACGCCCTCGGCTTCTACGATCAGACCTTCCAGATCTCCAACCGCGGCACCGCCGACATCAGCGGGTTCCTGCTGGTCGACGAGGAATCGCTGGATTCAGACATCGGCCCGATCGTGATCTCCGGGAACATCTACGTGGATGCCATCGCCGCGCTGACCGAGCCGTTCTTCACCGCCACCGGCACCACCAACCCCTTCGTCAAGATCACCGGCAAGGCCACCAAGACGGCGGAGCTGAACAAGACGGCCGACGACCTGCGCGCCCGCCTGGCCGCGGGCGAGAGCCTGAGCGGCGACGAGATGGGCGTGCTGGTCAACAACACGATCATGGCCGCCCTGCTCGGCGGACAGCCCTCCGGCAATCTCTTCGACGGGCTGCTGGTGCCCGACGGCCTGCTTTCCGAGAACGGTACGCCGGCATACGATGTAACCCTGCTGCCCGAACCCTCCACGCTGATCCTGCTGCTGGGCGGCGCGGTCACACTGCTTCGCCGGCGCACGTAAGGCCCGGGCATCGGCCCATCCCCGATCGACACGCTCCTCCCGACGCCATCGCCGGACCCCAGTGGCTCCGCGCCGCGGGCTCGTATAGCATGGCTGTCCATGCGGACCACGCTGCTCCTGGTCGCGTTCCTGCCGGTCACCTTCGCCGCGGGTGCGGATGACAACCTGGCCCTGGTCGGGGAGGTCGGGATCACCTGCCCGGTCTGCGCCCAGGCGTTTCAGACGCTGGTCTGCACCCAGACCAACACCCGGGGCGGCGTTGACCGCGACCTGTTTCCCCGCGCCCTGGGGCCGCAGCCGGAGTTCTACCGCCTTTCCACCTGCCCCACCTGCGGCTACAGCGGCTACCACGGCGACTTCGATCCCAGCACCGCCATCCCGCCGGACGTGGTGGCCAGGATCCGCGGCGAGCCGGGGCTGCGACTGCCCGAGGGGTTCAACGCCGAAAGCGACCCGGGCGACCTCGATGCCAGCGTCAGGTACGAGCTGGCCATCTCCTGTTATCGCTGGCGGCAGAAGTCGGCCGAGTCGCTGGCCTGGCTGCATCTGCGGGCATCGTGGGTGGCTCGCGAGGAAGGCGCGGTACTGCCGCCGGACGACCGGCTGGCCAGGGTCATGGCGTTCATCGGGCGCTGGCGGCCGGCGATGCCGCCCGACGGCAACCAGACGGATGTGGAGCTGGCTCTCGCGGCCACGCTGGGCGAGCGGATCTCCGCGGGTGAGTTCAACCGCTACCAGAAGCCGTACGTCGAGCTGGCGTTGGCACTGATCCTGCGGCAGCACGGGGAAAACCGACAGGCGTCGCCGCTGCTGGACAAGCTGGCCACCCACGAGAGGTTCGAGCCGCCGCTCCGCGAAGGGATCGAACGCATGCGCCGTTCCATCGCCGTGGAACGCCAGTACCAGCTTGACGCCGCGCATCACTTCGAGGCGGCGCTGGTCAGCGGCCAGATCAGCGGCGGCAACCGCGGGCCCGCGTGTTACCTCCTGGGG
>CAYVVX010000259.1:0-7320 GCA_964455315.1 uncultured Planctomycetales bacterium
ACATCGAAGGTGAGGTGTCCGTCCCAGACCTGCATTGCCCAGGTTTGCAGGTCGGTCTTGAGCCGGATCATGAGGTCGTCCTCATGGCTGCTCTTGCGCCCGGGAGCGACGAGTGCGAGTCCCAGGTGCCGCCGTTCGCCGCTGACCGAGGCGGCGCGAGGGTCAGCCTTGTCACCGCAGGGGGGAAAGACTGAGCCGATCTCCAGCAGTTCGAACCGCTCCAGGTGATGGCGATCGAGCTCGATGGCGCTGAGCATTCCGGGAATCAGCGATGTTCGGAGCTGCGCGCTCCACGGGGTGACCGGATTGCGCAGAGCAATGGTCGCGCCGGGATCGTAGCCGATCGTCTTCAGCAGGTTGTCATCGAACCAGATGTAGCGGTGCACCTCCGCGTAGCTGAGCCCGCGGCACAGCAGCCGCAGCGTCTGCCGCTCCAGTCGTCCCATGTCGTCCGGCGCGAGGTAGCGCACCGTCGCCACCGGCTGGGCCGGCGCGATCGAGTCGTAGCCGATGCATCGGGCGATCTCCTCGATGATGTCCGCCTCGATGCTGATGTCCTTGGTCGCCCGGAAGCGGGGCACGTCGATCTCCAGCCCGCCGCCCGCCGCCTCGCGGACGGTGAACTCCAGCGGCTCGAGGATTCCGCGGATCTCGGACACCTCCACTGTTCGCCCGACGTAACCGGCCACCGTGCCGGGATCGACCTGCACGGTCACCTGCGCCGGCGGCTTCGGAAACGCGTCCGACAGCCGCGAGGTCAGCGTCATCCCGGGCAGCTCCGGCTTCGCCAGGTGCACGAACCGCTGAATTGCCAGCACCGTGTTGGCCGGATCGAGCGACTTCTCGAAGCGGGCACTGGCGTCGGTGCGCTGGCCCAGCGCGGTCGCGGTTCGCCGGATGGTGGCGGGCTCGAAGTTGGCGCTTTCCAGCAGCAGGTCCGTCGTCTTCGCCGTCACCTCCGTGTCGGTCCCGCCCATCACCCCGGCCAGCGCCACCGACCGGCGGTTGCACTGAATCATCAATGCTCCGGCCGGCAGGGACCGCTCGACGCCGTCCAGCGTGGTGAACTTCTCGCCCGGCGCCGCGTCGGCCACCTCGATGCGATCGACATTGGCCCCGTCAAACGCGTGCATCGGCTGGCCCAGCTCGGCCATGATGTAGTTGGTCAGATCGACCAGGATGTCGATGGGCCGCAGGCCGACATGCGCCAGGCGGACCTGCATCCACAGCGGCGCCGGCTGCGGCGACACGCCGGTGAAGCGCAGCCCGCTGTAGCGCGGACATTTCTCGGGGTCGTCGATGACGATGGGGATCGCGGGCAGATCTTCCCGGGCCAGCTCCGCGACCGGCGTCACCTCGTACGGCCTGAGCGGCAGCTTGTGCATCGCGGCGATCTCGCGGGCGATGCCGTAGTGGCCCCACAGGTCGGGCCGGTGGGTGATCGACTTGTTGTCCACCTCGATGATCCAGTCATCGAACAGCGCCGCCTCGATGGCCGTACCCGGCGTGGTCGAAGGCGTCAGCCACACCGCCCGCTGCCCGATCGTCGCCAGCCCCAGCACATCGCCCGGCAGGATCATCCCGCTGCTGGCCCGCCCGGCCGTCTCGCGCTCCGCAATCGTGCCCAGCGAACCCGCCCGTGCGCCGGGTGGCGCGAAAACAATCTTGTCCCCAACCTTCAGCCCCGAAGCGATCGTGACCGAATCATGAATCGCCGCGCCTGCACTGACGCGTACCGCGAACAGCCCGTCATGCCCCGCGACCGGTTCGATCGACAACACCTCGCCCGCCACCAGCCCCGCCGCGTCACAGGTGACATGCTCGACGCCTTCGACCTCGGCGACAGTCACGGTAAATCGCTCGGCCAGTCCGCGCGGATCGATGTCGCGGGGCAGGTCGACGAAGTCGCGAATCCAGTTCAGGGAGATGAGCATGCCGGGAATCCTTGCAGTCGATTATTGGGAGAGCACCTCGACCTGGGCGAGGCGGGCCGCGGCGATGAGAGCCCGATCATGTGTGGCGATCGGCAAACCGCGCCGCAGGGCGAGTTCCAGGTAGTAACCGTCATATGCCGTCAGTTGGTGCCTCCGGGACAGCTCATGAACTTCGCGTACCAGATGGGGGGCCGTATGGTCGTCCACGATGATTGGCAAAGCCAGCAGATTCTGGAGGAACTCGTCGGCCTTGGAGGAAGCACACCTTCCACGTCGCTCACCGACGAGCAGTGTGTTGGCTACCTCGGGATAAAAGATCAGGGGCACATGGCAAGGTATGTGGTCAAAGAACAATGCGGCATAGACAGCTTTATCGAGAGCTCCGGCCTCGTCCTCGAAACACCAGGACATGACGACGGAACAATCCATGACGCAGCTCGTCACGATCTGCGCCCCTCTCTGATGAGCTGCTCGATCGTGAGGTCCGGCCCTAGCCGATTTCCCTTGCGCCATTCGTCGAGCTCATCGGGGGACATGGGGAATCGTTGTGCTTGGGCTGGCTCCTCGACCGGCACGAGCTTGGCGATCGGCGCGCCCCCCTCGGTAATCACGATTTCCTCCCCCTCCGCCGCCCTCTTCAGGAGCTGCGCGAAGTCCTTGCCCGCCACATCGGATGCGACGATCGTCATGACCTGTCCCCTATCACCGCAGTGTGCCCAGGGCGCGGGATCTCCGAGAAATGCTGGAAGGTGGCGACCGGCCTCGCTTCCAGGGGTCTCTCGCGATCCTCATTTACTCTAGGATTTGGCCGAGCCGGGGTCAATGCCCGCCTCTTACCGCCGCCCCGCTGCGCCGTTCCGGCCTTGTGATCGCCCGCAGATCCCCGCTGTTCAGCACGCGGATGTCGCGGATGCCGTATTTCATCATGGCCAGCCGGGTCAGGCCCATGCCGAAGGCGAAGCCGGTGTACTCGTGCGGGTCGATCCCGCCGAAGCGCAGCACGTTCGGATGCACCATCCCGCAGGGCAGGATCTCCACCCACCCGCTCCGCTTGCACGTCGCACACCCCGTCCCGCCGCAGATCGCGCAGCTCATGTCCAGCTCGAAGCCCGGCTCGACGAACGGAAAGTACCCCGGCCGCAGCCGCACCTTCACCTCGCGATGAAACACCTCGCTGAGGATCAGCTTCATCACCGCGATCAGGTTGGCGATCGAGATGCCCCTGTCGATCATCAGCCCTTCGAGCTGGTGAAACGTGTTCCCGTGCGAGGCATCCTCGGTCTCATACCGAAAGACGCGCCCCGGCGCGATGATCCGCAGCGGCGGGCCCAGCCGCTCCATCGCCCGCACCTGGCACGGCGACGTGTGCGTCCGCAGCAGCCGGCCGTTATCCAGCCAGAAGGTGTCCTGCATGTCCCGCGCCGGGTGCATCGCCGGGATGTTCAGCGCCTCGAAGTTGTAGTAGTCCGTCTCCATCTCCGGGCCGCCGACCACCACGAACCCCAGCCGGGCGAGGATATCTTCCACTTCCCACTGCACCGCCGTCACCGGATGCACGCTCCCCCGGGCGATCACCGCCCCGGGCAGCGTCGGGTCGAACGTCTGTGCCGATGCCGACGCCTTCTGGTCGGCCGATGCCTGCACCCGCTCGCGGGCGGCGGCGAACTTCTCCGCGACGCGGCCCTTGGCCAGGTTGATCTCCTTGCCGGCCGGCCCGCGCACCTCCTTGGGCAGCTTGCCGATCGAGGCCAGCAGCCGCCCCAGCGAGCCGTCCTTGCCGGTCAGCCGGCTCTCGGCCTGGCGCAGCTCGTCCACCGACCCGGCCGCGGCGATCAGCCCGTCAGCCTCAGATTCGGCCTGTTGAAGATCCTTGTGAAGCTCGTCCAGCATGGGTATCGCTCGGTGGTTCGGGTGCCAGAGGAACGGGGTACGATAGAATGGTCGCAACGAGGATGCAAGCGGGTTGTCGCGGCGGGGTCGCGGCCGGTAGAATACTTGGATTCGGGCAATTCCTGTCACGTCCCTTTGGTCTGCGAGGTGCCGCCGGTGTCCAGGTTTCACGTTGGCATGGTCATGGGCCTGCTGCTCGCCGCGCCCGCGCCGCTTCACGCGGCCGACTCTACCGTGGACACGCCCGCTCCCGCTTCCGGCTGGATCTGGTCCACCCCCGGCGCCGCGGCCGATGCCCCCACGCAGACCGTCTACTTCCGCCTGAGTTTCGACCTGCCCGCCAGGCCCAACGAGGCCCGGGTCCTCCTCGCCGCCGACAACAGCTTCAAGCTCTTCGTGAACGGCGTCCCCGCTGCTTCCGGCCAGGATTGGAACCTGCCCGTGCGACAGGACGTGGCCGCGGCCCTGAACCCCGGCCGGAACGTCCTGGCGGTCGAAGCCTACAACGGCGGGGGTCCGGCCGGCCTGTGGGTGCAGGGGCGGATTGAAACCGGCGGCGAACCGGTGGTACTCGACAGCGGCCCTGCCTGGCACTGGAGCGTCAAGGCCGGCGGCAACTGGAACCTCCCCGATTTCAACGCGAAAGGATGGAAGCCCGCGGCACTGCTCGGCACATCAGACCTGGCTCCGTGGCGCCTGGCGTCAAAACTTGCCGCCACCGTGACCGCGCCCGCGATGATCCCGCCCACCGACTGGACCGCCTGGCGGCAGCGCCAGCGCGAGGAACTGGCCGCCCTGCCCGCTCCGCCCGAGCTTCCGCCCGGCGACTCACCCCATCCGGTGGACCGCTTCATGTCCGCCTGGTGGCGGCAAGCCGGCGTCGAACCGCCGCCGGTCTGTGACGATGCCACCTTCGCCCGCCGGGCCTGGCTCGACGCGATCGGACTGCTGCCCACCGAGGACGAGCTCGCCGCCTTTCTCGCCGACGCCAGTCCCCTCAAGCGTGAACTCCTCGTCGACAAGCTGCTCGGCGACGAGCCCGCTTACGCCGAAGGCTGGATGGCCTGGTGGTGCGACCTCCTCCGCAACGACGAACAGACCAGCATCGACGGCCTGCGCAAGCCGATCACCCCCTGGCTGTTCGCCGCCCTCCGCGACAACATGCCCTACGACCGCATGGTCGCCGAGCTGCTCAACCCCCCGCCCGGCGGGCCCGACGGCTACCTGAAGGGCATCAACTGGCGCGGCGCCATCAACGCCAGCCAGCGACCGCCCGTACAGGCCGCCCAGAACGTCGGTCAGGTCTTCATGGCCACCAACATCAAGTGCGCCTCCTGCCACGACCACTTCACCCGCCCCTACATGCTCGAGGACAGCTACGGACTGGCCAGCTTCTTCGCCGAGGAGAACCTGGAGATCTACCGCTGCGACAAGGCCACCGGCCAGACCGCGGCGCTGATCTTCCCGCTCCGCGACATCGGCTTCGAGAAGCTCCCCGCCGACGCCGACCGCGCGGCCCGGCTCGCGGCCATCGCCCGCATGGTCACTTCGCCGCGCAATCCGCGCTTCGCGCCCACCGTCGTCAATCGCCTGTGGGCCAGGCTCATGGGCCGCGGGCTGTTCGAGCCGGTGGACGACTTCACCGCCGACCGGGCCAACCCCGCCCTGCTGGACTGGCTCGCCAACGACTTCATGCGCCGCGACTACAACCTCAACGTGATGATTCGCATCTTGATGACCTCCCGGGCCTACCAGCTCGCCGCGGTCGCCACCCCGCCCGATGGCGCTCCCGTGGCCAAAGGCGAGCCGCCGCCGGTCTTCGTCGGCCCGCCGCCGCGCCACCTGACCAGCGAACAGTTTCTCGACGGCCTCGGCCGGCTCACCGGGCACTGGCCCGCCACGAAAACCATGAACGTTGACGTCCCCAATCCCCACGTCCGCGCCTGGCGGCACAAGGTGCCCGGCCCGCTGGCCCTGGCCCTGGGTCGCCCCCTGCGCGAACAGGTCGCCACCGAGCGGGTGGACGACCCCTCCATGCTTCAGATGCTCGAGCTGACCAACGGCACGGTGCTCAATGAATGGCTCACTGCGGGCGCCCGCGAGCTGCTGGCCTCCGACCTCGGCAGGGAGACCAACCTCGACCTGGTCGTCGACCGGTTGCACCTGCGGGCCCTCGCCCGCACCGCGACGCCGCTCGAGCGCGAAGTGATGACCCCCATGCTGGGCACGCCCGATCAGCCGATCGAAGCGCGCGTGCCTGGCTGGCAGGATGTCTGCTGGCTGATCGTGATGAACCCGGAGTACCAGTTCATTCAATGATGCGTTCCGAGTGACACGCGGCAATTGTTTAGCCCCCTCGCGTGCGAGGGGGTTCACGCGGCTGCGTTCCGGGTGATACGCGGCATTTGTTTAGCCCCCTCGCGTGCGAGGGGCGTCACGCAGCGAACTTGCCGACGGGTGTGACACGCCCGATGCGCGAGGACAGCCTCTCACGCAGCCTGGGGCCGCATGCGGCCCCGCCAAACACGTAGCGTGGGCCCGTGCCCACCACGACAGCCCAATGGCACCAGGATCGAAACCAATGATGAACGCCCAACATCACCCCTCCCGCCGTGACCTGCTCAAATCCACCGCCGCCCTCGGCGCCGCGGCCACCCTCGGCCTCCCGCGCGCGCTTCGCGCCAAGCCGAAGCAGCCGCCCCTCGACCCCAACCCCAAAGCCGACACCATGATCCTCCTGTGGATGGCCGGCGGCATGGCCCAGACCGAGACCTGGGATCCCAAGAAGTTCACCGCCTACGAACCCGGCATGGACGCCAACCGCGTCCTGTCGACGGTCAACAGCATCCCCACCACCGTCGACGGCATCCAGATCTCCGAGCACTTGCCCGAGTGCGCCAAGGTCATGCACCACGGCACGCTCATCCGCACCTTCCGCCCCGGCGACCTCGGCAAGATCCTCCACTCCCGGCACCAGTTCCACTTCCACACCGGCTACGTCCCGCCGCAGACCGTCCACGCCCCGGCCATGGGCGGCTACATCGCCAAAGCCCTCGGCCCGCGCCACCCCGACGTCCCCGCGTACATCGACATCGGCCAGCGCTTCGACGTCGGCGGCGAGGATTTCGAGGTCAAGACCTTCCACACCGCCGGCTTCCTCGGCGACGACTTCGGCCCCTTCTTCGTGCCCGACCCCTCCGAGGCCACCGCCACCGTCCGGCCGCCGCCGGGCATGTCCCAGCGCCGCTTCGACGACCGCTGGGCCGCCTACCAGAAGCTGCTCAGGTCCCGCGCCGACCGCTTCGCCACCGACGCGCAACGAGAGACCTTCCGCAAGGCCCTCGACGGCGCCCATCGCCTCATGAACTCCCCGGCCGCGAAGGCCTTCGACCTCTCCGACGAGCCGCGCGACTCCTACGACGCCTACAACACCGGCCGCTTCGGCCTCGGCTGCCTCCTGGCCCGCCGCCTGGTCGAGGCCGGCACCCGCTTCATC
>CAYVVX010000260.1:0-7320 GCA_964455315.1 uncultured Planctomycetales bacterium
TGCCCCGCCCGGAGATCCGGGCGCTGCCCGATCTGGTTCGGGCGGCGGACGTGGGGCTCACCGTGCGCGACGTGGGTTTTATCGTGGCAGCGGCCGTGGACGGCGCTTTCGTTGGCAACTATCAGGACCAGGGCGACGAGATTGATCTACTGGTCAAGCTGGAGGATGGCGCCCGGCAGCCGATCCGGGACGTCAAACAGGTGCCGGTTTATGCGCCCATCGGCGCGGTGATCCCGCTGTCGGCGGTGGTCGACTTTGCGGAAGTGGGCGCGCCGCAGGAGATCAGTCACATTGAGGAAATGCCCGCGGTCACGCTGCAACTCGCTCCGCCGCCCGGTGTGACCGTGGAAGAAGTGGTCAACGGCGTCACCGAAAAAGTGATTGAGCCGCTGCGCGCGACCGGTGCCATTGACCCTTCGGTGATCGTGGCCCTGGCGGGCAACGCCGACAAGCTGGCCCAGACCCGGGCGGCGATGTTCGGGCACTGGACCGGGTGGAACGGCTCGTCGCTGCGCTCACTGATCGAGAGCCGCGGCTTCATCGCGTTGCTGATCGTGTACCTGCTGATGGCGGCGCTGTACGAGTCGTTCCTGTACCCGCTGCCGATCATGCTGACCGTGCCGCTGGCGACGGTAGGCGGGTTCGCCGGGCTCCGCCTCGTGTACTGGCTGAGCATGAGGAATCCGGTCACGCCGATTCAGCAGCTCGACGTGGTCACCATGCTCGGTTTTGTCATCCTGGTCGGCATCGTGGTCAACAACGCCATCCTGCTGGTCGACCAGACGCTCAACAACCTGCGCTACGGCATGGATCCGCAGGCGGCGCTGCACGAGTCTGTGCGCACCCGCGTCCGCCCGATCTTCATGACCGCGCTGACCACCATCTTCGGGCAGCTTCCGCTGGCGCTCATGCCCGGCGCCGGCAGCGAGCTGTACCGCGGACTGGCCGCGGTGATGGTTGGCGGCCTGCTGGTGGCCACCGTGTTCACGCTCATCCTGGTCCCGCTGGTGTTCTCGATGTTCCTGTCGCTGCGGATCTGGATGATGAAGCTGGCCGGCAGAGACAACCCGTTCACCGGCGATCGTGTCGTCCAGGAAAACAAAGCCGGCCCCCGGGTCCTGCCGGAGCCGCTGCCGGCCGAAAGTGGCAGCTAGCTCGGCGACAACGGAGCGTTCGCACCCTGACGGTCGACGCGCACATCCATGAAACTTCTCCTGCTTCACCAGGGTGCAATCGGCGATTTCGTCCTGACCCTGTCGGTCGTGCAGGCCCTGCTGGAGGCCGATCCATCGGCGGAGCATCACGTCACCACGATCGCATCGGCGCCGTCGGCCGCGCTGGCCGCGGGGCGAAGCGTCATCACCGAGCGCCTGTCGCCGGAAGCGGCGGGGTTGCATGCGCTGTTCGCGGAGGATGGGTTGTGTGGCGAGCGCTTGTCCGACCTGTTGATCCGTGCCGAGCTGGTGCTCAGCTTCCTGGGCGACGCGGCCGACCTGCCGCACCGGCGGTTGGCGACGCGGGCACGGAGGGTCGTGTCGGTCGATCCCCGGCCAACGCAGCGGACGCTCGAACGGCGCGGCCACATCACCGCCCAGTGGGCGCAGGCCATGCGTGCCGTCGGCCTCGATGTCGCCGAGCCGTCGCCGCCGATGATCCGACGCTCCGCTCATTCGATGGCATCGCTGGACCATGAAGGCCTGATGATTCATCCCGGCAGCGGGGGGCGGGGCAAGTGCTGGCCGCTCGAGCGGTTCTTCGCAGTGGCGGATGCACAGGTCGATCGATCAGTGAACTGGCTGATCGGCCCGGCCGAGCGTGAACCCGAGGCCATGATGACCGCATTGCAGGCCCGCTGTGCTCGTCAGCCGGGTGAGCGCATCGTGTGCGAGGCGGACCTGTCCGCCGCCGCTGCACGCATTACCGCGTGCGGTCTGTTCCTGGGCAACGATGCCGGCATGACCCACCTGGCCGCGGCGCTGGGCGTGCCGACGGTGGCGCTGTTCGGGCCGACCGATCCGGCCGTGTGGGCGCCGCTGGGCGATCATGTCCGTATCGTCGCGACTGATGAACCGGGTGAACCCATGGCAGGGCTGCCCGTGGAGCGCGTGCTGAGAGCGGTGGCACCGCACTGATCCAAGGGCAGGGTGCCCTCAATACGTCGGCATGGTCGGGTCGATTTCCTTGGCCCAGGCGGTGATCCCGCCGGCCACGTTGTAGACCTTGTCGAAGCCGCTCTTGCGCAGCAGTTCGACGGCCTGGGCGCTGCGGCCGCCCATCTTGCAGTGGATGACGTACTCCCTGGAGCTGTCCAGTTCATGCAGGCGCGACGGAAGCGTGCCCAGGGGGATGAGCGTGGCCTGCTTGAGGTTGCAGATCTGGTGCTCGTGGATCTCGCGCACGTCGATCAACTGGAAGTTGTCGCCGCGCTCGAGCCGTTCCTTGAGCTGCCTGACGTTGATTTCGGGGATCTTGTCCTGGTGAATGATGGTACAGGACTCCTCTCCGCGAATACCGCAGAACTGTTCGTAATCGACAAGCTCCCTGATGGTGGGCTGGTCGCCGCAGATGGGGCAGGCCGGGTCGCGGCGCAGCTTGACCTGGCGGAAGCTCATCTCCAGGGCGTTGAACATCATCAGCCGCCCGATCAGCGGCGTGCCCTGCCCGATGATGACCTTGATCGCCTCGGTGGCCTGGATCACGCCGATGATACCCGGCAGGATGCCCAGCACGCCGCCCTCGGCGCAGCTCGGCACCATCCCCGGCGGCGGTGGTTCTGGATAGAGGCACCGGTAGCAGGGCCCCTCGCGCGGCTTGAACACGCTGGCCTGGCCCTCGAACCGGAAGATGCTCCCGTAAATGTTGGTCTTGCCCAGCAGCACGCAGGCGTCGTTGACGCAGTAGCGGGTGGGGAAATTGTCGGTCCCGTCGATGACGATGTCGTAGTCCCTGATGATCCGCAGGGCGTTCTCCGATGAGAAGCGCTCCTCGTAGGTGTCGATCTGGACGTACGGGTTCAGGGCGGCGAGGCGGTCTTTCGCCGCGTCCAGCTTGGATCGACCGACGTCCGGCGTGGTGAACAGCACCTGCCGCTGGAGGTTGGTGAAGTCGACCTTGTCGAAATCGACCAGCCCCAGCCGCCCGATGCCGGCGGCGGCCAGGTACATGGACACGGGGGCGCCGAGACCGCCGGTGCCGATGAGCAGGACGCTGCCGGATTTGAGCTTCTTCTGCCCTTCGAGGGTCACCTCGGGCACGATCAGGTGGCGGCTGTAGCGGAGGATTTCCTCCTTGGAGAGTTCGGCGGTCATGGTCTTCCTCCTGGCACCGATGTATCTGGTTTCGGTGCCCGATCGATCGTCCAGCGGTGAGTGCAGCCCACCACCACGGGGACAGCGCCCGCGATCCTGGTGGGCACAGCCCACCCTGCGGAATCGGCATCGTGTCCATCGCTATCGAGTATAACGTCGCTGGTCGCGGATGTTACCTGCCGCGGCGATTTTTACCGGCAGGCCGGGCTTTGCGGGCCTTGCCGGCGCTGCGGCGGTTGACGATGCCGTTGACCTTGGCGGGCAGTCCGAACAGCCGGATGAAGCCGATGGCGTCGGTCGAGTCGTACTCGTCGCCCATGGTGAAACTGGCCAGGTCGGGCATGTACAGCGACCTGGGGCTCTTGGCGCCGACGGCGCGGCAATTGCCCTTGTACAGCTTGATGCGGGCGGTGCCGCTGACCGGCTTCTGCACCGAGGCGAAGAAGGCGTCCAGCGCCTCGCGCAGCGGCGAGTACCACTGTCCGTAGTAGACCAGCTCGGCGTAGCGCAACGACGCGTGCTGGGCGTAGTGCAGCGTGTCGCGGTCCAGGCAGATGGCCTCCAGGGCCTGGCGGGCCTCCATCAGGATGGTCCCGCCGGGGGTCTCGTACACCCCGCGCGACTTCATGCCCACCAGCCGGTTCTCGACCAGGTCGACCTGCCCGACGGCGTGCCTGCCGCCCAGGGTATTGAGTTTCTCGATGATGGCGACGCCGTCCATCTTCTTCCCGTCGACGCCCACCGGCACACCCGCCTCGAAATCCACCTCCACGTACGCCGCCCGGTCGGGGGCCTTCTCGATCGGCACCGACAGCACCAGCATGCGGTCCTGCGGCTCGTTCCAGGTGGACTCCAGCTCCGCGCCCTCGTGGGACAGGTGCCACAGGTTCCGGTCGCGCGAGTAGATGCTCTTCTTGGACACCTCTACCGGGATCTTGCGGGCCTCGGCGTACTCCACCGCCGCCTCCCGGCTGCGCAGCTCGAAGCGGTCCTCTTTCCAGGGGGCGATGATCTTCAGCGACGGGTCCAGGGCCATGTAGGTCAGCTCGAACCGCACCTGGTCGTTGCCCTTGCCGGTGGCGCCGTGAGCGACGGCGTCGGCGCCCGTCTCGTGGGCCACGCGGACCTGCTCCTTGGCGATCAGCGGGCGGGCGATCGACGTGCCCAGCAGGTACTTGCCCTCGTAGATCGCGCCGCTGCGCAGCATCGGCCAGAGGAAGTCCTCGACGAACTCGCTGCGCAGATCGCGGACGATGCACTTGCTCGCGCCGCTGGCCAGCGCCTTCTTCTCGATCTTCTTGAGCTCGTCGCCCTGGCCGAGTTCGGCCGCGTAGGCGATCACCTCGCAGTCGTAGGTCTCGCGGATCCAGGGGAGAATGACGCTGGTGTCCAGTCCGCCGGAATAGGCCAGGACGACCTTCTTGACCTTGGGGGGAGTGCGCATGGATTTCGTGGTTCCTTTCCCGCCGCCGGGGAGCTTCCGCGGTGCGGCGTCAGCCGGTGCCTCAGGATGTCGAGGCAAGCATGATATCAGCCGGCGGGGGGGTGTCCAGCGGGACTGGGCGCCGCGATCGGCATGGATAGAATGACGTCCTGGAGATGGGTGTGTTGGCCTGCCGGGCATGGGGTGATGATGCGAAGATTCATGGGTGCCGCTTTCAGGGCGGATGTGGTGCGGAGTTGGCGCGATGTCGCCCCGGCGCGGATGGATGCGGCGCCTTTCGTTCGCCCGCGGGGAATCCGGGTCGCGCGATGGCTTCCAGCCCTGACCCTCGCAACGGTCGGCCTGCACGTTCTGCCTGGACTGTACGGGTGTGAGGATCCGGCCATGACGACGGGTACCGGGCGCGGCCCGGCATGGGGCGCTCCCGGGTCCGCCCCTCCCGATGCTGGCGACCATCACGTCATTCACAATCTCTTCCAGGTTTCACCAGGCATCATCAGCGGCTCGGTGCCCGAGGGCGACGAGGGCTTCGCCGAACTGGAGCGGATGGGCGTCCGGACCGTCGTCTCTGTTGACGGCACCGAGCCGAATGTCGAACTGGCCCACAACCACGGCATGCGCTACGTCCATCTGCCGGTCGGCTATCACGGCATCGATCCGTCACGCCAGCTCGAGCTCGCCAGGGCGGTGCGGGAACTGCCCGGACCGGTATTCATGCATTGTCACCACGGTGTCCATCGCGGTCCCGCGGCCGCGGCGTCGGCGGCCGTGCTGCTCGGTGAGATGAGCGCTGATGACGCGGTCGCATTCCTCAAGAAGGCCGGTACATCCGCGAACTACCCCGGGCTCTACGCCTGTGTGGCCGCCGCGAAACCGGTGAGTGTCGAAGCACTCGCGTCCGCCCCCGCGGACTTCCCTGAAATCGCGCCTGTGCCCGGTTTTGTCCACGCGATGGCCTGGGCCCAGGAATCGTACGACAACCTGGTCGAGATCCGCGAGGCGGGTTGGCGAACGCCCCCGGATCATCCGGACCTGGTGCCCGAATCGGAGGCTCGCCGGCTGCGCGAATTCATCGAGACGCTGCGCGACCCGCCGCATCTCGACGCCGCCCGCCAGGGAGAGTTCGACGTACTGCTGGAGGCATCGCAGCGGGAAAGCCGCGCCCTGCATGAAGCCATCCGCGACGGCGGGAAGGATCGCGCCGGGCTCAGCGAACAACTCAAAGCCGTCCAGGCTTCCTGCAAAGCGTGCCATGCCGCCTTTCGCGACGTCCGCTGATTCCCCCGCACCCGTTCCGCAGCAGGTTGCCATCGTCGCCATGTCCGGCGAACATGGTGGCTGGTCGTAACCAGTCATCGAGTCTGATGAGCCCGATCATGCCCGGTCGCAGTGACATCCTGACCCGTCTGCGCGAGAAGGTCGCCCGCGGTGAGCCCATCATCGGCGGCGGCGCCGGCACCGGCATCTCCGCCAAGTGCGAAGAAGCCGGCGGCATCGACCTGATCGTCATCTACAACTCGGGGCGCTACCGCATGGCCGGGCGCGGCTCGCTGGCCGGCTTGATGCCCTACGGCAACGCCAACCAGGTCGTTCGCGAGATGGCCTTCGAGGTGCTCACCGCCGTGCAGCGGACGCCCGTGCTGGCCGGCGTGTGCGCCACCGACCCGTTCATGATCCGCGACGTGTTTCTGTGCGAGCTCAAGGAGATGGGATTCGCGGGTATCCAGAATTTTCCCACCGTGGGACTCATCGACGGCGTCTTCCGCGAAAACCTGGAAGAGACGGGCATGAGCTACCGGCAGGAAGTCGACTGCGTCGCCGCCGCCCGCGAAATGGATCTGCTGACCACGCCGTACGTCTTCAACGCTGACGACGCCCGCGAGATGACCCGTGCCGGTGCCGACATCCTCGTCGCCCACATGGGCCTGACCACCTCCGGGAGCATCGGCGCCAGAACGGCCAAGACCCTGGAGTCCTGCGTTCCGCTCATCGACGCCATCGTGGAAGCGGCCAAAGCCGTGCGCGACGATGTCCTCATCCTCTGTCACGGCGGGCCCATCGCCGAACCGGATCATGCCGCGTTCATCCTCGGCCGCTGCCGCGGCGTGGACGGATTCTACGGGGCCAGCTCGATGGAGCGGCTCCCGGCCGAGCGGGCCATCACCGAGCAGACCGCGCGGTTCGTCACGCTGCGCTTGAGCCGCAACCCCTAGGTGACGACCATGCCCACCATCGCACTGCTCGGGGCCCTGGACACCAAGCTTCACGAGTACCTCTTCGTCAGGGAGTGCGTCGAAGCGCTCGGGCATCGCGTCCTGCTGATCGATACCGGCGTGATCGGTGACGCGCCCGCCGGCGTGGACGTGACCCGCGACGAGGTGGCGGCCGCGGGCGGGACCAGCGTTGCGGATCTCCAGGCCCAGGGCGATCGCGGCCATGCCATGGCGGCCATGAGCCGCGGGGCCGCCGCGCTCCTGCCGGGAATCCATGCAGCCGGCAGGTTCGACGCCATCCTGGCCCTGGGCGGCAGCGGCGGGACCTCGGTCGCCTGCGCGGCCATGCGGGCGC
>CAYVVX010000261.1:0-7312 GCA_964455315.1 uncultured Planctomycetales bacterium
GCATCGCCCGCCCCATCGGCCGACTCCGATGCCGCGCCCCCTGCTCGCCTGCACGTCCTGTATGTCGTCCTGGCAGGCCTCTGGCTGGCCGGCTCTGCCCTGCTTCTCGTGCGCCTGTTCATCGCCTGGCTGGGCCTGCACCGCGTTCGCCGCGCCGCCGGAGCTGGTGCGGGAGTGCGCGAAACTGGCCGCACAGCTCGGCGTGTCCACGCCGCGGATCCTGCTGAGCGATCGCATCGCGTCGCCGATGCTCACGGGCATCATGCAACCGGCCATCCTCCTGCCGTCCCATGACGACGACGCCCGCTCGCCCGAGGTGCTCTGCCACGAGCTGGCTCACCTGGCCCGGCGCGACTGCGCGTGGAGCCTGCTGGCGGCTTTGGCGGCGAGCCTGTTGTTCTACCAGCCGCTGCTCTGGCTGCTGCGGCGATGCATCGCACAACGGGCGGAGGAGGTCTGCGACGACATGGTCATCGCCCGCGTGGATCGACGGAACTACGCCCGCCGGCTTGCCGACATCGCCGAGCGCTGCCTGCCCCGTGGTCGCGAGGCAGCGCTGAGCGTCGGCGTGGTATCGTTCCGCTCATCGCTGGGGCGGCGGGTGGAGCGGATCATGGACTCGGCCCGCGTTGTGAGCGTGCGCGTCGGCCGCGCCGGCCGGGCCACCATCGCGATCGCCGCGGCCGGGGCGCTCATGCTGGCCGGGCTGCTCACCGCGGAAGCCCGGGAGGAAGCGTCAACACCGGTCGCAACCACACAGCCGGCCGAGCCGCTCGACGAACTCTTCGCCGACGCGATCGCCGACACCGTGCGCCGCGTACTGGCCGAATCGCCACCGCCCTTCCTGACGCAGGCGGATGTGGATCGACTGCCGGAGGTCTTTCGGGAGAAGTTGCATGAGTATCCGCCGAAGCCGATGTCGGCCGAGCGGCGGAAGGCGATCCTGGAATCGTTCGAGGATCATGTGCGCGAGGCGTGGAACGTGGAGTCTGGTGCTTCGTTGCATGACTTGTATCTGCATTTCGACCATCGTGTTCTCACCCTGATATGGACCCTGAATTTCGCGACTCAACGTGAACCGATGACTTCCGATGCCAAGAAGCGCCTCGAAGATCAGATGGCGTGGATGCGGGCATGGATTGTCTCACTTGCACCTGAAGCATCGGCCAAGCGCAAGAAGGCGTTGGATGCGCTGGCCTCTGCCATCAATGACCCGCTCTGTCCGATCACCCAGATCGCCATGACCCCGGAGCAATTCGCGGAATTCAAGTCTAAAGTCGAGAATTCATCACGCTGCAAAGAGCTTGACAGGGTGACTCGTTCATTGCTCTTGTTCGCGGGCCGTGCGCTGTTCATCGAGAATCGCGATGGCATCCCGCCCGCCGGCGGACTCCAACCAAACGGCATTGTGGACTATCAGAGATTCTTGAAGTTCTCGTTCCCATCAAAAGGCGGCGCACCAGCTCAGATAGTTCATAGCATTGCTTTGGGCCCGGAGTCCTGCCGCTCGTTGTCGGACATGGACTCCTGGGAAAGACCATCCGGCCTGAGCTTTGGCGATGAACTGAAAGCCTGGGCGCAATCCAACGGACACAGCGGCATTGGATACGATCCTGCCGGCCGGATGGGCCGCTTGTTCGGAGTTGGCGGGACCAGATTTGCCCGACTTCAGGCACAATCGTGGTGGGAATCCGATCACATCACAACTGATTCGTTGAAGAATCTGCTGGAACGGTACGGGCGCGATAGCTTTGAGCTTAGCGAGCTTGCTGCATCAAATCAGATCAATGTGACTGAGTTGTCAAGACAATACCTTGTAACCGGGGCTTCAGGCCATGACTCAGTGGTACTGGAAGTACCGCTCTGGCACGATCGCGCTGAAAGATATTTGACAATTCAGCTACGTCGTCGTCCGCTTGTCGGCGGGATGTTCTATACGCCTGGGGCAGTGGCAGCAGTGATGTCAAGAGTCACTCCCGCGGAAGATCCAGCAGGCACCACGGGAGGACCGCGCAAAGATAATGACGCCAGTCACATTGAGGACTTCAAAGCCAGTTTCCTTGACAAATCCGAGCGGGACCAGCGCACCACATTCTACAACGAATGCAGCCACGGTTTTCCTGAGCATGTTGCCTGGATCCTCGATCAGCATCCCGCATGGGCCAAGGAGTCGTTCCGGCAGGGCGGTAGTCCTCTGACGCTGGCACAGAAGGCGGAGATCGTGGAACTGCTGCTCGAGCGCGGGGCGAAGGTCGACGTGCTCGACCGCGAGGAATTCACCGCCCTGCATCGCGCCGCGGACGCCGGTGATATCGCCCGGGCGAAGCTCCTGCTCGAACACGGCGCCGACATCAACGTTCGCCATCCCAGGCACGGCTTCACGCCGCTTCACTCAGCGGTCAGCGAGGATGAGCGGCTCAACATGGTTCGCTTCCTGATCGAACGCGGCGCCGACCTCAACGTGCACGCCAGGATGTTCGACGTGACGCCGGTGAAGCTCGCCCTCATTCTCGGCTTCACCTCCTCGGCCAGGGTCATGGCCGACGCGGGGGCGGAGCTGGATCTGTTCTCCGCGGCCGGGCTGGACAAACTGGACGAACTCAAAGCGCTCGCCGCGAAGACGGAGAATCCCTGGGCGCCCGATGCCGCGACCGGGTTGACGCCGCTGCACGCGGCGGGGCTTGGCGGAGCCGTCGAAACGACGCGATATCTCATTGAGCAAAAGCTCGATGTCAACGCGGTCAGCAAGCCGGAGATCATGAACTTCACGCCGCTGACCGGCGCGATCATCCACGCTCATCCGCGAACTGTGAAGATTCTCTTGGACGCCGGCTCCGATCCGAACCTGCCCGGCATGCGCCTGCAGACACCGCTGACCAACGCCTTCGCCAAGCGGCCCGACGGCAGCTTTCCCGAGCGGGCGCGGATGGAGATCGTCGACATGCTGCTGGCGTCCGGCGCGAAGGTCACGCAGGAAACGCTGATGGAAGCCGCCCAGCGCGCCGACGGTCAGCGCATCGAAACGCTGCTGGCGAGAGCGACCGAACTTCAGCAGGGAACAACGGAGGCCGGCGAGTCCGAGATACGCGTGATCCGCCTCGCGGAGGTCAACCCCAGGGACACATCTGGTAAGCTCGGAACCCCGCTCCACGCCGCCGCGTCAACCTGCAACGTCGAAGCGGTCAAGGTCCTGCTCGCCGCCGGCGCGGACGTGCACGCCCGCGGCCCGCGCGGCATGACCCCGCTGAACACCTGGATGAGCCCGGAACGCCTGGCCGGGCGCCAGCGCGTCGCTGAAACGATGTCGCTGCTCCTGGCGGCCGGCGCCGATCCGAACACACAGAACGACGAGGGTGAAACGCCCCTGCATCGCGCGGGCAGCAGCGGGCCGTTGGAGACGATTCGCGTCCTGATGCTCAACGGCGCGGACCCGATGATCCGCGACAAGCTCGGCAGGACGGCCATCGACCAGGCACACAACCCCGGCGCCCGCGAGGTCATCCAGGAGCATCTCGCATTGCGTCGGAAGGCTGTTGAAGAGGACGTTCGCGGGTCGCTCCACTGGCTGCTGCGGCAGATCGCCGACGGCACGCTCGCCGACCACGCCAGCATGCACATCCGGCTCGAGCCGCCCGACTGGACGCTGGAGCGCTGGCAGCGCGAAGCCGAGCGGCTCAACGCGGCCACGTCCGGCCGGACGGTAGCCCTCATGCAGGATGCGGCCATCGAAGCCGATGGGGATCTCGCAGTGGCCAGGCTCCAGCCCGGGGATCGCACCGACAACTACTTCTTCCTGATCCTGCGAAGGATCGATCGCCACTGGTTCGCCACGCGCATCGGCGAATCGGATGCATCCATCCCGCCGGGCACACACCTGCTCAACGCCCGCCCGCCGGCAACCAACCCGGCGGAAGCAAGATGATCGCGCGTATTCCGCAGCGGCCCGTGAAGTCGTTCGTAGCGGCCGGCCCCCGCGCCGGCCGTTTCGCGTGCAGCCACGCCTGCATCCTGAAGGAACATGTGCCCGCAGATCACACGGATGGGCATCGGAAGGTCGCGTTCTATCCGCATCAATCTGCGTGATCTGCGGGCATACATTCTTCACCCCGCTGACCGCCGCCGGCTCTTCCGATTCCTCCCCCCTTTCCGTGTTCCTCTCGTCCACCCCTCCGCGATCAGGTACAATTCCCGCAACGTCCACGGAGCGAATCCGCCGGCACCGCGCCTTGCCCGGCAATGCCGCCGCCGGATGCCACCTGTCGAGACAGCTTTCACGGGGACCTGACGCATGAGCGATGCACCTGCCAGACCTCGACGGCGAATAGGGAGAACCCTCGCGAAGATCGCATTGCTTCTGATGCTCCTGGCCGGCGCCGGCGTGCTGATCCATGACCAGTGGGGCCTGCACCGTATGAACGCCCTCATCGCCGCCGCGGAGAAGGAAGGGCCGGTCACCTACGAACAGATCGAGGCCGCCCGCCGGGTCTGGCCGGATGAGGAGAACGGGGCGCTGGTGATATGGGCTCTGCGGGACAAGCTGAAAACTCCCATAGAACTCAGGGGGCAAGTCTCCACGGAGCCGAGCTGCGAGGCGTGGATCACCATGCCTGTTGGCTTCAAGCCTCCCGCGGAGGGTCTCGCGATCGAGGTCGTGAATCAACTTGGAACCTCGAAGGTGTGGGTAGCGGAACAGATCGGCGATCCGTTAGCCATCCGTATTGTCAGCGACCAACCCAATCAACTGGTGACGTGGTGGGATCCGAAAACGAAGAACCTGTCATCCGATCTTGAAACCGCGCAGAACATTCCACCGGGCGAACGCTGGAACCTGGAACTGCACACACGCCTTCGGGGCTACCTCAACGATCGTATGAAGGTTCTGGGTGGAATTGACCGCGCAACAAAGATGAAAGGCGGTCGGCTGCCCTTCACCATTGATTCCGATCCGATGTTGAGCATGAATCAAGGCCTGGGCTCACTGCGCCACGCTGCGCAGCTTATCGCTCTGCGATTCCTGGAGCGGCTTATGGCGGGTGAAGGGACGGTACTGGTTCCCGCCGTAGATGCCCAGATGGCGTTGCAGATTATGCTGGCTGATGAACCCTGCCTGGTCGGATCCCTGCTCAGGATAGCAATATGCGACTACGCCATCAGCATGATTCAGCAAGGCTGCGGGCTTTCGGAACTGTCCATTGCCGAGCTTGATGAACTCACCAGGCAAATCGCCCCGATGGACATCGGGGACCGACTCTACTGGGGCATGATCGGCGAGCGGGCGATGATGATCGGGCAGGCAAGGTTTCTTCGCGGTGACTCGCCCAAACCCAATCCGAAGCCGCCCCACAGTGACTGGGGGACCGCGGACAAGTTATTCTATCGCGGCAGGATCGCATGGAATGTGGATGCCGCTTGGGCTTGGCAGAGTCATCGCATTTCATATGCTCAGAATTCAGAAGCCAATCTTGCCGCGGTTCATCAGGCGGCCAACGAAGATCAAAGCTGGCTTGAAGCTCCGTACTATCACTTCGCATGCGTGTTCAGCCCCGTCCTTGAGCGACCATTCCAGTTCGACGTCAACCTCACTGCCCGTACCCGCTGCACCCTCGCCGCCCTGGCCGCGGAGCGCTACCGTCTGCAAACCGGCTCCTTCCCCGAAAGCCTGGACCAGCTCGTCCCCGGGTACCTCGAAGCCGTCCCCATCGACCCCTTCGACGCCCAACCTCTGCGCTACCTCCGCGAACTGGACCGCGTGGTCATCTACAGTATCGGCATGGACGAAGTCGACCACCACGCCCAGCTCGATCCCCAACGACAGCAATCGGACGGCCTCGACACCGGCTTCATCCTCCTGCCCCCCGAGCGCCGCAACCGCCCGGCCGGCCCGGCCCCATCGGCGCAGCCCGCCGCTGAGGGCGTCATGCCCCCGCTGCCGGGGTCCTGATCAGATGATGCCGGAAAAACTGTTCCCCGCGGGATTCGAACCCACAACCTTCGGCTCCGGAGTTCGGCATCCCGTCCATAAGATGTTGCCATCCGAAGGCTTACGGCGGTGTTTTCGTGTGTTTTCGAGGGTTCCCAGTGGCAGACAAGTGGTTGCATAGCTGATAACAACTGCCGATCATGTGGCGACTGACCCAATTTGTGACCCACTTTCGGCTTCCTTGACCCCACATGGACAAGCTGCTTCCCACCGAACGGCGCCACCCGTTTCAACTGCGTTCACCGAGCGATCGATGGCAAGGAGTCCTAGAAGGATTTCCGTGGCGAGTTCGGTACGTGGCTGGTCGAGGTGGGGGTCGATAGAATTTCCCTGCGCGGGGTGAAGATCGCGTGGAGGAGTCAATTCATGGGTACGAAACGACCGCCGAAAGCCGATCTCATCTACCAACTCAAGATCACGCTCAAGGAGGTCAAGCCGCCCGTCTGGCGAAGGATTCAGGTACCTGCCCGCACCAAGCTGCCCGACCTGCACCTGATGATTCAAGCCGCGATGGGCTGGTACAACGGTCATCTCCATTGCTTCACGATAGGAGGCAAGGCTTATGGCGAACTCAATCCCGACTGGGATGACCCGGACATGGAAGATGAGATGCGGGTGCGATTGGATCAAGTCGCGCCGGGCAAGGGTGACCGCTTCACGTACCTGTACGACTTCGGTGACGGCTGGGAGCACGTCATCCGGGTGGAGGCAGTCCTGCCGCCGAAGCCGGGAACGCAGTATCCACGCTGCCTGGACGGGGGGCGAAAGTGCCCGCCGGAGGATTGCGGCGGACCGTGGGGGTACGAGGAGTTCCTGGTGGCGATTCGCGATCCCAAGCACGAGGAACATGAGAACATGCGGGAATGGATCGGGGGCAGTTTTGATCCGGAACGGTTCGACGTGGACGAGATCAATGCGAACCTGAAGCAGTACCGGCGCTTCGATATGTGGAACGGTTGAGGCAGGGGTAGGGCGGTCGTTCGGGACGACCGGTCGGCCCGAGAGTGCGTGAGGCATACCCACGGATGGAACGCTTGGCGCCGTCGGATGCGTGGCGTAAACGGACCGACGATCTCTGACTCGTCGAGAATCCGGCCCGCGCTCCCAGATGCCACGCCTGACTTCTGATTCTGGCTGGCGGCCTGATACTCCCCCTCTCTCCCAAATCAGAATCAGAAACCGCTGCCAGCAGCAGCCTTCGCCCCTTTCACCTTCAAACCCACCTCCCCTCCCTCTACACCTCTCATGCGGCCCAAGCCTGCCGCCGGGCCGGCCCAGCCGCCCGCAACAGGGCCGGCCCGGGAACACTGCAACTCCCCGCCCACACGTTCA
>CAYVVX010000262.1:0-603 GCA_964455315.1 uncultured Planctomycetales bacterium
GACCCACGCGAACGACGCCAAGGCCCGCGAGATCGCCGAGACGCTCGAACAGTCCAACCGCGGGCGGCAGACGCTGGAGCGCAAGATCTTCAAGCAGGCCTGCGAGATGGTCGAGAGCGGCGACCTGGCCTGTGCATCGCGGCGCGGGATCGTGCTGGTGCGGGAGGAGTGGCACGCGGGCGTGATCGGCATCGTCGCGTCGCGCATCGTCGAGCGCTACGGAAGGCCGACGGTGATGATCGCCCTGTCCAACGGCGAAGGGCAGGGGTCGGCGCGGTCGATCCGCAACTTCGAGCTGCATCGGGCGCTGGCGGAGTGCGGCGAGCACCTGATCACCCACGGCGGGCACGCCATGGCCGCGGGGCTGCGGCTCCGCACGGACGCACTGGAGCCGTTCACGGAGGCGTTCGTGGCCCGGGCGAACCAGGCGCTGACCGCGCGGGACCTGGAGCGGACCTTGCAGCTCGACGCGGAAGTGGGGCTCGACGAACTCAACGAGGGGCAGGTGCGCGACCTGGACCGGCTGGCGCCGTTCGGCACCGGCAATCCGAAGGTGCGGCTGGCGTCGCCGGTGCTGCGGCTCGACGGCGAGCCGCGGGTGGT
>CAYVVX010000262.1:613-7312 GCA_964455315.1 uncultured Planctomycetales bacterium
TCGCTGACCGACGGGCGCATCCGCCGCAAGGCCATCGCCTTCCGCAGCGCCGACCAGCTCCAGCCGCTGCGCGACCATCGCCGCTGCCGGGTGGCGTTCGAGCCGATCCTCAACCACTTCAACGGGCGAACCTCGGTCGAGCTGCAGGTGATCGACTTCGCGTTCGACGGGTGAGGGCCACCCGTTCGCTCCGAGCCGCACCCGTCAGAGACGGTGACATCGTATCCACCGCCGCCCGGCGGTCGCGATGCCTGCTGCGCGCACGACAGCCTGCTCGCGGTCTCCCGTCGCACGCGACGGGGCCAGACAGTTGGGCAACATCGAGAGGCAGCTTCCCCGCTGTTGCCGGTCGGCGCCAGCGGTTATGATTCCCTGCCGGTGTTCGGAGACTTGCGACCGTGGAACTGGATCTTCAGCGTTTCTACAACATCAACCGCCGCGTGCTGATGTGGCTGGCCTTCGGGGCCATCCTGTTCCTGCTGCGCGATTTCTTCGCGGTGATGTTCATGATCTTCATCTTCGGTTTTGTGATGCGCAAGGTCGCGGTGTTCCTGACCGGGCACACCCGGGTGCCCTACCGCTACGCGGTGATCGGGCCCTACCTGGTGGCCATCGCCCTGCTGGCCCTGCTGATGGTTTACGCGATACCGCGGGTCACCGAGGAGGGCATGAAGTTCTCGAAGGATCTTCCCCGGCACCTGGAGGAACTGTCGGAGAGCGCCATCAAGACGGCCCGCAAGTCGGGCTGGGAACCGGTCCTGGCCAAGTACGTCAACCCGCCCGACAAGCTGATTCCGGAGGGCGACGAGGAATCCGAATCGACCGCCGCCGATACGCAACCCGGCGAACGCATGGCGACCCAGGCGGCGGAGTCACCGCCCGGTGCAACCGCGACCAGACCGGCCACCCGGCCCGCGCCGGTTCACCTGACCATCAGCACCGAAGCCCTGGTGGACAAGCTGCAGGAGATCATCCTCAGCTTGATCCCCCCCGCCTACGGCGAGAACCCGCGGGAGGCGCTGCCCAACATGATCCGCGCCTTCGTGGTGGGCGTGGTCGGCGGCACGCTTCAGTTCCTGCTGGCCATCCTGCTGTCGTTCCTGATCGTGCTGGACTTCGACCGCATCAACCACGAGCTGACCACCTGGCGGGCGTCACCGGTCGGGCGGTTCTTCCACGAGGCGGCGGCCAGCGTGATCGACTTCTCCGGCGTGGTGGGGACGGCGTTCCAGTGCCAGCTCATGGTGGCGACGCTGAATGCGGCCATCACCTGCGTGGGCATGGTGGTGCTGGGCATCGAGCCGCTGCTGCTGCTGACCACCATCGTGTTCCTGTTCGGCCTGATCCCGGTGCTGGGGGTTTTCATCAGCTCGGTGCCGATCATCCTGATCGCGTTCAACACCGGCGGGATCACACTGGCGATGCTGGCGCTGGGAATCATCGTGGTGGTGCACATGCTGGAGGCCTACGTATTCAACCCGCGGATCTACGCGGCGCGGTTCCATCTTAACCCGGTGATTGTGCTGATCATCCTGCTGGTGGCCCATGAGCTGTTCGGCGTGTGGGGGATGCTGCTGTGCATCCCGGTGACGCACTACGTGCTGAACATCGCCCAGATGCCGTCGCTGCCGCGGCGCGAGTCGCGGTCCAGCGAACGCAGGGGGAAGAAGCAGGCGCATCTCAAGCTGCAGTGAGCACTCCGCGGTTGGCGCCAGGACACGAAGCCGGGCAGCCGCGGGTGGGCCGTTTCGATCCGTCACTTCACAACAGCCGGATCGGTTCCATAGGCGTTGTCCTCCACCTCCAGCCGCTCCCCGCCCTGGGCGGCCTCGTCCGGCCGGGAGTGGCGGCAGAACCAGTTGCCGGTCACGCGGCAGACCTTCTCCGGCACACCGCGGATCACCACCGGGGTCGTCGGGGCCCGGAAGGTGTTGTGGTCAATGATGATCTTCGTGCCGGCGATGTCGGTCCCGTCTTTGCGGTCCCGGCCGCCGTGCATGTCGAAGCAGTGGCTCAGCGAGGTGCCCAGCTCCACGTTGTGCCGGGCTTCGTAGCTGCACCCCGGCCGGCCGGTCCCGGCGATGGAGTGGCGGTTGAAATCGAAGAGGTTCCGTTCGATCAGTGAGGCGGCGGTGTCGTGGCAGACGCCGTAGCCGAGGCCGTTGTACTGGCAGTGGTGGATGAAAGAATGGTGGATGCGGTGACGGTCGCCGTCCATCAGGTACACGCCCGCGTGGCTGAAGCCGGAGATGTCGCAGTTGTCCACCTCCAGGCCGGGATGCCGGGTCCGGATGCCATTGGAGGTCGGGAACTTGTAATAGTACTCGTGGCCTCGTCCCTGATTGAACGAGCGGCGATGATGATCGAGATACCGCTTCGGACTCGGCCCGCGCAGGCGCAGGCCGGTGATGCGCACGTCCGGGCCGTTGGCCTGGATCAGCAGCGGGGTCTTGAGGGCGTCGGAGGTGATGATCGCCCCGGGCGAGCCGTTCTCGCCGCGGTTTCCGGCCAGGGTGACGCCCTCGGGGATCTCCAGCACCAGTTCCTCGATGTAGACCCGCGCGGTGCAGTCGATCTCGGTGTCGCCGGGGATGAAGACCACCTGGCCGGGCCTGGCCTTGCCCAGCGCTTCCAGCAGTTCGTCGAGGTCTTTCACGGTGTAGTCGCCCCGGGTGACGATCCGCTTGTATCCCACCCCGCCGCCGATGGGCCCGACGTCATCGGGTTCCGCGCCGTAGACCTTGCCGTCGACAGTGATGGAAGTCTGCTCGGCGGCGCGGAGGGTGGATGCGGGCAGCAGGTACAGGATTACCAGGGGGGCCAGCATCGCCAGAGCGGTGCGGATGGATGCTTGCATGGTATGTCTCTCCAGAAGGTACGAGTGGGCGATGGGGACGCCGGCCCAGAACAGAGTACACGTCAAGAGCTCTGGGCGCACAGTAGAGACTCCAGCGGCAATCGGATCAAGCGCCGGGGAATCAGCCGCGAGCGAGGACCGCGCGGGATGGCTTCAGCGTCGGGGGCGACGCTTCGGGCGATTGCCGTTGGCGATGGTTTCGATGGCCGCGATGTGGAGGTAAGGGAAGAACGCCTGGCGGTCCGCGTCAGTGAAGGCGACGAAAACGCGCTTCGTGCCCAGGGCGACGCAGTTGGAGTCGCGAATGTCGTAGCTGTCGCCGCTGGTCAGCCGGAACCGGAACGGCTCGAAGGGATCCCGGTTCAAGCGTTCGCGGACCTCATCGGGGCTCATGCAGGTATTGTATGGGGCTTTGGAGGTGGCAGGCAATGGGGCGGTCCCGGTGGTGTGGGGGTACCAATTCGTGTCACGCCCGGCCGGGCATCGGCTATAATGCATATCGGAGGTAATGTCATGACCCTAACGGTCCATCTGCCGGCAGAACTCGAAGCGCGTCTCAGGCAAGCCGCCGAAGCGGAAGGCATCCCTCAGGACGAATTCGTCCTGAGGACGCTTGAACAGCGCCTGATGGATGACCATCGACAGGCCGTCCTGGAACTGCTGCGGCGCTGGAGCGCCGAGGACATGACTACGGATCCCGTAGAGATTGAGCAGCGGGAAGCGTCCTGGGCGACCTTCAAGAACGGGTTGAATGAGCACCATTCATCGGGCCGGAAAGTCTATCCATGACCGTGATAATGCTGGATTCCGGTCCGCTGGGCATGCTCGCACATCGCGGAGGCCCTGCCGAGGTCGACCAGTGCAAGGCATGGCTCGAAGGCGTGCTCATCCGGGGTGAGCGCGTGATCATGCCGGAAATCTGTGATTACGAGGTGCGCCGCGAGCTGTTGAGACTGGGCGCCACCTACAGCCTCGGGCGACTCAACGCCCTGACCGAACGACTGGAGTATCTGCCCATCACCAGTTCGATCATGCGGGAAGCCGCCGCCATCTGGGCCCAGGCGCGCGGGAAGGGGCGTCCGACCGCGGATCGACATGCCCTTGACGGCGATGCGATTCTCGCCGCTCAGGCCCGAAGCCTTGCGCCTGCTGGTGTCGTGGTCGCGACCACCAACGTCGCCCACCTGGCACCGCTGGTCCCGGCGATGGTCTGGTCCAACATGTGACACCTCCGCCCCGGGATCCTCGCTTTACTCCCCCTGCTCCCGCGTGTCATGCAGCCAGCGGGCGATCAGCTGGCGCTCGCGGGGGGTGAGTTGGTCGCGGAAGGCCGGCATCCGGGCCCGCTCGCGGCCGGTGGAGCGGTAGAGGTGGTCCTGTGACGAGTCGGCGATCAGATCCTCGATCCACGCGACCGAGCCGTAGCCGCGCATCTCCGGACCGCGAAGCGTACCGGAGCGCTCACCGTTGTAGAGGTGGCATTCGTTACAGCGGGTCATGAACACTTCCCGGCCGCGGAGGATGATTGGCTCGGGGGATAGTGATGCGTGATGCGTGATGCGTGATGAGTCAGCGGGAGAGGTGCTCAGGGCTGAGGGCTGAGGACGGAGGACGGAGTTGGAAAGCCCATTGTCCACCGGTGACTGGCGACTGGCGGCCGGCGACTCTGGACTCACTGCCGAGGGCTGCGTGCTGAGCGGGGGCGCCTGGTTGCCCGTTTCGAGCTGCTCGCGTTTCTCGGCGGCCTGTTCGGCGGTGAGGTGTTCGAGGCGACCGGGATGCAGCGACTCGTCGGCAAGGTAGGCGGCGACGGCATCAAATTCGGCCAGCAGTTCCCTTCGCGCCTCGGGTTCGGCATGCTCGGCCAGCAGGTCTTCCAGCCAGTTGGCCATGCGCGTGTGGGCCGGCTCGCCCTCCTCGTTCTTCATCAGGCCGAAGTAGTCATGGTGCATGGGATGTTCGACGAGCCCGCGGATCCAGGGTCGCGAGGCGAAGCCGCCCAGGTCGGATGACGTGGCCGGCTCCAGCGGGATGCGCCCTCGGCCGTCGTGGCCGTGATAGCGGTGGCAGGACGCGCAGTTGGCGGCGAACAGCGCCGGGCCGCGGGTGAGCGGGTCGTTGGCCAGCAGTTCCAGCGGTCCGGCGGGCGGGATGCCCTGCTCGGAAGCCAGCACCGCCGCACGCTTCGCCAGGCGCGAGGCCTCGGCGCGCTGCTCGTTGAACTGATGGGCCCGCAGGATCTCCAGCTCGGCGTGGGTCAGTTCGCCGCCGGCCTGCTGCTTCTCGTGGATGGCATTGACGACCTGCGCGGCCGGGTCGCGGTCGGCCCGGAGCGCCTGCACGGTCAGGTATCCCGCCCCGCCGATCAGCCCCAGCACGCCGACCACCACGATGCCGTGGGCCAGCCACCGCCACATGACCTTGTCCAGCAGCGGCACCAGGAACAGGAACAGCCCCACGGCCGCGGGAACGCCGATCGCGCCGGCGACCTCCATGCCCGGGCCTTCGAAGTACTTGAGCATCTGGAACAGGAACAGGAAATACCATTCCGGACGCGCCGGGTAGTCGGCGGTGGCCGGGTCGGCCGGGGCGTCGAGCAGTTCACTGCCGAAGTAGAACCGCACGACCAGCACGGCCGCGATCATGCCGGCCAGCACCGCCAGGCAGGCGATTGCGTCGCGCAGGAACTGGTCCGGCCAGAAGAGCCCTTCGGGTTTGCCCGCCCGCTGGAGGTTGACGGTCACGCCATGCCGACGGAACAGGGCCAGGTGGGCCAGCAGCAGGAGGACAAACGCACCGGGCAGGAGCATGACGTGAAGCGTGAAGAATCGGGTCAGCGTGCCGTGGCCGTAGTCGCTGCCGCCCACCAGGAGCTTCTGCAGCGCTCCACCGACCAGCGGGGTCAGGGCCATGATGTTGGTCGCGACCTTGGTCGCCCAGTAGCCCTTCTGGTCCCAGGGCAGCAGGTAACCGGTCAGGCCCAGCAACAGCGTGACCTTGAGCAGGCCCAGCCCCAGCCACCAGTTGACCTCGCGCGGGGCGCGGTACGCTTTCGCGAAGACGACCTGCAGGATGTGCAGCGGCAGCAGGATCATCATGGCCTGCGAGCCGAAGTGATGCAGCCCGCGGATCATCCAACCGGCCGGCATCTGCGTCTGGATGTACCACACGCTGCTCCAGGCGGTGGTCGCCGACGGGCTGTACACGGTCATCAGCAGCAGCCCGGTGACCACCTGCAGACCGAAGCAGAAGGCCAACATGCTGCCCCAGACGTACCGCCAGCGGGCCCCGCCGGGGATGGGCTCATGCAGCGCGGTGTGAACCAGCTTGCGGCAGCCGGTGCGATCATCGAGCCAGTCAAACAGCTTCATGCGAAGTCCTGAACGTGTCGCCCAGTTGAATCCTCCATGCCGCGGCAGCCGCAGCCGGGCCTCGTCAGGTTCCCCGCCGCAACGGCCGGCACGGGGGCACGGCCGCGACAGTTACGGCCGGCACGGGGGCCGGCCGCTACATGTTAGGGGCCTGGAGCTTGTAGCGCTGCTGTCCCTCATCACGCATCACTCGGAACTCATCACTTCTTCATGTCGCCTGCTTGCGCTCCGCGATCCCGGTCTGAAACTCCTGGTAGCGGACCTCGACCCAGCGCACACCCGCGTTGTCCGGCGCGCTGATGCGGCAGGGCAGCGGGTCCATGTCCCGCGGCGCCGGACCGGCCCGGCGGGCGCCGCTCATGTCGAAGTCGCTGGCATGGCAGGGGCAGGCGAAGGCCTGGCGGTCGGTGCGGTAGTTGATGGCGCAGCCCAGGTGGGGGCAGATGACCTGCAAACAGCGCACCCGCGGCT
>CAYVVX010000263.1:0-324 GCA_964455315.1 uncultured Planctomycetales bacterium
ATATCTTGATCGAAATACACATTACGACTTGGAGAAACTCTATTCATCACGCGATGGGGTTGGGGGCGAAGCCCGCGCTAAGCTTCTGTGCCTCTGTTGGCTGGATTTCCCGACATTCACGCGTCGCGACAGCTACTGCTTCTCGTAATCCCGGGAGATATCCAGCACGACCTGTCGCATCAGCCCGCCGCGTAACACGGTGAACAGCAGTCGATGGTTTTCGCCGACCGATTTCAGCGACGCCTGGTGAATCGCCCGGAGATCTTTCAGGGTTTCCACCTGCTTGCCGTCGACCTTGACGATGATGTCCTTGCCGTTGAGCCC
>CAYVVX010000263.1:334-5634 GCA_964455315.1 uncultured Planctomycetales bacterium
GTTGCCCGGATACTTGGTGGCGTAGATAAACACGCCCTTCTGGCGGTGGAAATACAGGTCCGGGTTGTCGAACTGGTTGATCGTCTTGACGGTCAGATCCCAGCGCGGGCAGTCCAGCTCTTCGCCCTCGACGTCGCCTTTCTCCCGCGGGGTGAAGTGGATGGTCAGGGTCTCATCGCCCCGGAGGATGGTGAGTTCGGCCGGCCTGCCCTTCGGCAGCAGCCCCAGCGAGCGTCGGATCTCGGGCAGATCCTCCTCGGTGATGGCCTTCAGGGCCTCGCCGTTGAGCTTGAGAATGCGATCTCGGGGCAGAACCCCGGCATGCCGCGCGGGGCTCTCCGGGTCGGTCTCGGCGATGATGACGCCGTCGTTGCCCTCGAAGTACATGTTGCGTTTGAAGTCGCGCAGCGGCTGAAGCTGCAACCCCGTCCAGCTCCAGTTGACCCGTCCGAACTCGCGAAGCTGCGGCACCACCACCCTGATGGTCGAAGAAGGCACCGCGAAGCCGATGTCCCCGCCGCCGGACGTGCCCAGGCTGTTGATGCCGATGACCTCGCCGTCGGTGTTGACCAGCGGCCCGCCGGAGTTGCCCGGCGAGATCGACGCGTCGGTCTGCAGCCACAGGCTGTATTCCCCGCTCTCGGGCAGGAACCGGCTGGTGCAGGAGATGATGCCGATGGACACCGACCGGCTCAGACCCCAGGGGGCGCCCATGGCCATCACGAAGTCGCCTTCGGTAAGCCGTTCCGAGTCGCCCAGCGCGGCGTGCGGAGGCGTGCCCTGGAGCTTTTCCAGTTTGAGCAGCGCCAGGTCCGTGTCCCGGTCCTTGCCCAGGATCTTCGCGGTCACGGCCTGCCCGTCGAGCAGCAGGCAACGAACCTCGACCGCCTTGTCGATGACGTGCCAGTTCGTGAGCACCTCGCCCTCGGCAGAGATGATCACGCCGCTGCCGGAGACCTCCTGCGAGGAGCGCTTGCCCTGCTCATGCGTCTCGCGGAGGCACTTGATGAACACCACGGCCGGGAAGACCCGGTCCTTGGCCTCGCGGATGACCTTGCGGAAGTCCAGCCTGGCCAGCGGCTCGGTGTCGTCGGCCCGCGCCGAAGCGCACACAATCAGCGCTGGCAGCAGCGGCATGAGGACCGTGCGGCGGAGCAGGCGACAATTCATGCGGCGAGTCTCCCGGCGTCGAACTGACAGCGGCATTCAGGATGCCCCGGGGCATGATACCACCGGCCGGAGGTTCGTCAAACGGGGGGGCGCGGTTACGGCTGGCAGGTCACGTCCGCGGGAATATCCTCGCCGGACAGGCAGCGCTGAAACACCGCGAAGTCGTTCTGGTCGACGTCCATGTCGTAATCGGTGTCCACGTGTACGCAGGCCGGATCCGCGATGGGTACACTGGCGCTGGTGGTGCAAAGGGCGAAGAATGCGAAGTCTTCGGCATCCACGTCGAGATCGTGGTCGAAATCGCCGTAGGCGAAGGGGATGGGGTTGGATACGTGGATGAACCCACTGGTGTTGAGCGAAGGCTCGAAAACGATGTTGCGGTTGTGGAAGAAGTTCATGCCCAGGATGCCGTCCAGCGGCCCGCCTTCCGGCGACTCGATATCCGCCACCACGAACGGGGCGTTGGAAAACTCCAGGGCTCCGCCGGCCGCGTTGATGCGGACATAGTCGATGTAATACCCCGGCAACTGGCTGGTGCCGCTGAAACCGCAGACATCCACGTAGAAGTCCGGCTCAATGGGCAGATTGAGATTGGCCGCCACGGCCGAGCTGATCAGGGAAGCCTGCCCGCCGGTATCGACCACGACGCGGATGAACTGGGTCGGATTCTCGGAGGAGGAGGCGCCCTCGCGAACGCCGAGGTTGGCGAAGAAGGCCCCGCCGAAGGGGAAGGACTGAGCACTCAATGACAGCAGGGTGGGAAAGATGGGGTCTTCGACTTCGAAAGTGAACGGGTCGAGGAAGGCGTAGTAACTGGCCGTCACCACCGGCGACAGCCCGCCGAACTCCATGGCGATGCGCCGCGGATAGTCCTGCACAGGCGGAGTGTAAAGCAGCGGGTCGCGGATCTGCAGATCCGGGCTCAGAAAAGTTTCCGCGCCCACGGTCACGCGCCGCGGGGTGTCCACGCGGATTTCGGTGGTGTAAAAGGCTCCCAACTCATTGCCCACCACGCCGCGGATGGCGTCCACACCATCGCAGATGATCTGCGGGGCGACCAGGCAGACACTGTTGGTATGTCCGACCAGGGCGTTGAGATCCAGGGCGCCCAGACCGTCTACGGCGGACAGCCCCTGAACGAAGATCCCGGCCGGTTGGCTCAGCACCGCGTTGACCGAGCCGCCGCCGACGTCGCCGATGGGAAACACATTCTGGGTCAGGCGGTCGCCGGTATAGCCGAGCGTCACCGCGCTGGGCCCGGCGAGGATGTCCGTCGGCGAGCCGCTGTCGAACACGCCGACGATGTACTGGGCATTGGCGACGTCATTGCCAGGGTTGCCGTCCCCGTCGTCATAGCCGTCTTCCAGCAGGTGGGCGAAGTTGAAGTCATCGTTTGAACGCTTGGCGGAGCCGGACATCACCACCAGCGGGGAGAAGCCGGCCAGTGGCGGCTGCGGAAATGGCGGCGGGCTGTTGAGCGCCTCGGGTCCGGACGGTGCCTGGTTCAGGGCCGCTTCGTTCACCCGGACCCCGGTGATGCGCATGCCGCCGGGACCGCGAAGGTTCAGTTCGCCGCGTCCGACGCGGTAGGTGCCGGCGTCGGCCAGGGTCGCCGCAAGGAGGAGTGTCAGGCCCCACAGCGCGGGAGAGGTTCCTGCAATGCTCATGATCACCTCGAATCCGAACCGGCCTTGTTCCAACCGCGACGCGCACCTTATTGTAACCGGTTGATGCCGGGAGGTCTGCCGACAACCCGAAAAACCCCCGGCGGAGCCTCGAAATCGACGTTTTCGGCAAGAGGACGAACCAGGACCCTCCAGCGGTCGTGCAATTGTTATGGGGACGGCGTAGCCGGTGGGAGCGGTGGGGGACACGAGGTATAATGAATCTGACTGGGGACATCTCTGATGGAGCACCGCGTTATGACCACGGGTGTGGACCTGGGCAACGACCCCTTGCTGGCGGGGCTGAGCCGGCTGCGAAAGAACATCGACCAGGTGTTCCTGGGCAAGCCCGACTCGGTGACCCAGGTCCTGGTGGGGCTGATGAGCCGCGGGCACCTGCTCATCGAGGACGTGCCCGGGGTGGGCAAGACGGTTCTGGCCCGGACTCTGGCCAGGAGCCTGGACCTGTCCTTCGCCCGGATCCAGTTGACTCCCGACCTGCTTCCCTCGGACATCATCGGGGTGAGCATCTACGACACGGGCACGGGCACCTTCGAGTTCAAGCGTGGACCGATCTTCGCCAACGTGGTCCTGGCCGACGAGATCAATCGCACCACGCCGCGGACCCAGTCGGCCCTGCTCGAGGCGATGAGCGAGAACCAGGTCAGCGTCGACGGGCGAACCATGAAGCTCGATCGCCCATTCCTGGTGATCGCGACGCAGAACCCCTTTGAATTCGAGGGCACGTACTTCCTGCCTGAGAACCAGCTCGATCGTTTCGCGATGCGCATCCGCATCGGCTACCCGGCCCGGGAGGTGGAACAGCGCATCATCCGCGAGAGCCCGGGGACGGTAGCGCTGGAGTCGCTCCAGCCGGTCATGAGCCGGGAGGATCTGGTGGCGATCCAGGAGCGCGTGCCGGAGATCCATATCGACGACACCCTGGTCAATTACGCCCTCGACCTGGTGGAAGTGACCCGCGATCACGAGCATCTCGAAGTGGGCATCTCGCCCCGCGGCACCATCGCCCTGATCCGCGCCGCCCAGGCCGCGGCCATGCTTACCGGGCGCGATTACGTGGTTCCCGACGATCTCAAGTCGTTGTTCGTGCCCGTCTGCGCTCATCGGGTGGTCAGCAAGAGCTACCTCCACGAAGGGCACACGGTCAGCGCCGAGCAGATGCTGAACGACATCCTGAGGAATGTCAGCGTTCCGGAATGAAGGCGGCGGCATGGCATCTGAGGCAGCGGCATTGGCCCAGCAGCGGGTTGTTCCGGTAAGCCGCCTGGCGGCGTTGCTCGGTCTGCGCGTCACCTTCAGCGGACTGCTCTGCCTGGTGGTGATTCTGCTGATCGGCGTGGCCGCCCAGACCTCCGAGGCCAACCTGCTGCTTCTGCTGGCCGGGATCAGTTGCGGCATCCTGCTGTTCAGCGTGCTGGCGTCAGCGCGGACCCTGCGCGGGGTGAGCGTGGAGCGGGTCACCGCCGATGCGGTCATTGCCGGTCGCCCCTTCAAGATTGCCTACCTGCTGCACAGCCACCGCCGCTGGTTCCGGGCCTGGTCGCTGATCGTGCAGGAAGCTCCGACCGGCGGGCACACGAGTCCGCCGTTTCCGCGGGGCTTCCTGCGCTTCCTGCCGCCCGGCGGGCAGCGGCGCATCGAACTGTCCGGGATGTGCCCCCACCGCGGCAAGCTGGAATTGACCGGGATCCGGCTGACCTCCCGCTTTCCGTTCGGCCTCTTCGCATGCACGGTAACTCTGCCGGCGCCGGCCGCCCTGGTGATCTACCCCGCGGTGGGACGCCTGCCCAGGGACCTGTGGCGCGGACGGGCCTACGCCTCATCGGCGAGCTCGCGTCAGAATCGCCACAGCGATGGACATGACGAGTTCTATGGTGTCCGCGAATATCGCCCGGGCGACAACCTCCGCTGGATCCACTGGCGCCGATCGGCTCACACTGGCAAGCTGGTGGTGCGCGAGATGATGCCGGTCCGCGAGGCCCAGCTCATCGTGCTGGTGGATCCCTGGCCGGGCGAGACCGCCGGCCCCCGCCGCATCCCCCGCCGGAGGCTGCTTCCGGACCCCGACGTGGAGCGGGTGATCAGTGCGGCGGCCACGGCGTTGTGCGAGGGGCTGGAACGTGGGCATCGCGTGGGGTTGATCTGCCGATCGGCGGTGCCGGTGTTTATCGCCCCGGCCGGCGGCAGGCCTCATCGGCAGCGGCTGCTGCATGAGCTGGCCCTGCTCGAACCGGGACCGGCGCCCGGGCTCGACGAGCTGATCGCACGGATTCGCTGGTCGAGCGGCTGGCACGCCCGCTGCCTGATCTGCGCCACCCGACTGGGAGAAGTGCATGATCGCGTGGCCAAATTCCTCGAGCAGCGGGCCGAGGCGGTGATGGTGGTCTCGTCCGAATCCGAGACCTCCCCGGTCATGCCCGTGCCGTCCACAGGTGAGCCGGTGGC
>CAYVVX010000263.1:5644-7307 GCA_964455315.1 uncultured Planctomycetales bacterium
GGAGGTCGGCATGACTGCCCGGAACCGCAGCTTCTGGTCGCAGGTGCTGCTGACGCTGTCGATCGCGGCGCCGCTCGCTCTGGCCGAGGGACAGTGGCTCTTCTTCGGCGTGGCCGTGCTCGGAGCCGCATGGGGGTGGCGCACCCGCATCCGCGGCAAGGGGGCAAGCCTCTCAGGCCGTGCTGGCCGGTGGCTGATCATCGCCTCCTTCTGCTGGCTGGTGATCGAATACTTCTACATCGTCACGATTCCCGTTCTGGCCCTGTCGCATTTCATGATCATCGTGTGTGCGGTCAAGCTGGCCCAGGGGCCCGCGCTGCGTGACGACGCCCAGGTGTATGTCCTGACACTGCTGTTGCTGGTCGTGGCCGCCATCGTCAGCGGCAACGTCATGTTTCCGGCGGTTCTGCTGGTGTACCTGCTGGTGGGGCTCGGATCGCTGGCCAGGTTTCACCTCGACATCGAGCACGCCCGGACGCGGATACACAACCTGGCCATCGCCGGCGGTTCGATCGCGGAGCCCCCTGAGCCGGCGGAGACTTCGGGGCATGAGCCGGCTCCACGGGCGGCCGTCGCAGGCGCCGCCGCGGTCGCGCTGGCCGTCGGGGTGGTGGCCTTCGTGGCCTTTCCCCGGGTGGGTACCGGCCTGTTCGGTCGCTTCGACGCCCGCGGTGGCGCTGCGTCGGTGACCGCGTTCTCGACCAGCCTGGACTTCGGCGGGATCGGCACCCTCCAGGAGTCCGAGCGCCCGGTGATGCGGGTTCAGTTTCGCACCGGCGATGGGCGGGTGTTCATGCCTGACGAGGAACCCTACCTGCGCGGTGTCACCCTGGAGAGCTACGGTTACCGCTCCGCCCATGGCGGCCGCTGGGAATGGCGCAACCACTCGGCTGAGCCGGCGATCAAGCGCACTTTTCTGGGTTTCGCGATCGATCTCGACGAAGAGGAGGACATGTCCCTGCTCGATCTTCCGCGGGATCTTCCCAGGCGGGAGCAGATCGTTCAGGAAGTGTGGATGGAGAGTCCCGGGGGCCTCTGCCTGTTCAGCGGCTATCCGCCACTGCTGCTGCGGGCCCGCAACATGTCCACGGTTCGCAAGCGGGTGACTGATCAGACCCTCCAGGTGCCGCCTTCGCGACGGAAGGCCATCCACTACACCCTGCTGCTTCCGGATCGGGTGGATGAATCGCTGGCCGCCGCACTGGCCGAGGAGCGCTCCGAACGCGGCGTGCCCGAGCCGCGGGTGGAACCGCTCGACATGCCGCTGCCCCGGCAGCGGGAGATCATGGATCTGATCGCGGCCCGAACCGTCGACCTGCCGCCGCCGGATGGCTCGGGGCAGCGAACCATGGATTTCGCCCGCCGGCTGGAGGCGTTCCTTCGCTCGCCGGCCTTTGCTTACAGTCTGGAGCTGACCGCCCACCATCCCGATGAGGAACCGCTGGGTGATTTCCTGCTTGACCGGCGGAAGGGCAACTGCGAGTACTTCGCCGCGTCGATGGCGCTGATGTGCCAGTTGAGTGGAATCCCGGCACGGGTGGTGAACGGTTATCGCGGCGGTGATTACAACAGCGTCGGCGGCTTCTACATGGTTCGCGAGAAGCACGCCCACTCCTGGGTCGAGGTCTTCGTGCCCGGACGCGACTGGGTCCGGTTCGACCCC
>CAYVVX010000264.1:0-7288 GCA_964455315.1 uncultured Planctomycetales bacterium
GATCGTGCATGCCTTCGCCTCCGACGGGCAGGGCGCGTCGGCCATGCCGCTGGCCTGGGGCATCGGCATCATCGCCGCGGTGACCTGCACGGTGGGCAACTTCGCCGCCTTGCGGCAGGATCACGTCAAGCGCATCCTGGCGTATTCCTCGATCGCCCATGCCGGCTACATGATGATGGCCGCGGCGATTCTGCTGGGGCCTGTGGATGGTCCGGCAGTCGTGAAGATCAATTCGGGCCTGTCGGCGCTGATCGCGTACCTGCTGGTGTACCTGCTGATGAACCTGGGCGCCTTCGGGGTGACCGCGATGGTCATCTGGCGGACGGGCAGCGATCACATCGACAACTTCACCGGGCTGGGGCGGCGCTGCCTGTGGCTGGCGCTGCCCATGAGTGTGTGCCTCTTCTCGCTGGTGGGGCTGCCGCCGCTGGGCGGGTTCACCGCGAAGTTTTACCTGCTGATGGCGCTGGGCCAGGCCGCGGAACAGCAGAACTGGCTGTGGTCGCTGGTCATCGTCGCGGTGGTGAATACCGCGGTCAGCCTGTTCTATTACGTGCGGATCATCCGCCAGATGTTCCTGCGCGACGAGTCATCGACTCCGGCCGTGGAGCCGCCCGCCGCGGGGCTGGTCATGGTCAATGCCTGCGCGGTCATGCTGCTGCTGCTGGGCACCGTGTTCTTCCATCCGCTGGGACAGCGGGCGGACCGCTTCGCCGCCCACCTGTTCAATGGGAGCGGGCCGGTTCACCTGCCTCCGGTCAAGGTCGACGCCGCGTGGCCCGGGCCCGACGCTCCCGTGTTCTCCGCTGACGCCGCACCCTGAGGCCGCCTGAGATGACACAGCAGGAAGAGGTCACCGTCGAAGTTCTCAACGGGCTGTACGCCGCGTGTCGCCGGTCACCGCTATCGCGCCTGGCGGAGTCGAACCTGTTCCTGTCCAACGCCTCCGCGGCGGAGAGCGAGCTGGTGCTGCGGGGGATGCTCGCCGAGCAGCGGGAGCACGAGGCCCGGCTGATCGCGGAGATCAACCGCTGCGGCGGGGGGCTGTATCCCGCGTCGCCGGACCCGACCAGCGGCAACCTGCATTTCCTGTCCCTGCACGCGATCCTGCCGCAGGCCATCGTCGGGCTCGAACAACTCGTCCGCGCCCATGCCGAGGCCCAGGCCCGCGGCGGGGCCCTGACCCCGGCCGCGCTCGGGATCATCAGCGGCTTTACCGGCCGGCTCCGGCAGCACCTCATGGAACTGAGCGAGCTGCACGCCCGCGTCGCCGAGCAGACCAGCTATCCCGGCTGATCGGCCCCGCTCCCGCCCGCAGACTGCTTTCAGTAAGTCTCGCCCTTGGTGTATGGTGATGCTTCGGCCGATCCCGCGTCCGGTTGCGCCGTGCTGATGAGTTTCGATCCTGGAGATCCCGACCATGTTCATGTTCACCGTTCGCCGTGCCGGGTGGCTGCTCCTGTGCATGCCCACGATCGCGGCCGCGGAAGGGCGGGCGATCGACTCCGCCCGGGCCGTCAAGGACGACAAGGACGATGTGCTCTGGTACGACGCCAGGCTGCTGCCCATCGAAGGGCAGGGCTGGACCGACACGGAGGCTCCCTATGATCGCCTGCCCGCGCGGGCCAAGGGCAAGGTCCGTGACGCCGTGTGGAGCCTGAGCCGCGACTCGTCAGGCATCGCCGTGCGGTTCGTTACCGATGCCACCACCATGCACGCCCGCTGGACCCTCAACGACGCCGGCCTGGCCATGAACCACATGCCCGCCACGGGGGTCAGTGGCGTTGACCTCTACGTGCAGGACGCCGGGCGCTGGCGCTGGCTGGCATGCGGCCGGCCGGACGCCCAGACCAACACCAAGGTGCTGGTGTCGGGCCTGCCCGCGGGCCAGCGGTCGTACATGCTGTATCTGCCGCTGTACAACGGCGTCAGCTCGGTCGAGATCGGCATCCCAGCGGGCAGTCACCTCTCCTCGGCCGCGCCCCGGCCGGAAGCGGCCCGCAAACCGATCGTGTTCTACGGCACCTCGATCACGCAGGGGGGCTGCGCTTCGCGGCCGGGCATGGCCTATCCCGCGATCGTGGGGCGGAAGCTGGATCGCCCGGTGATCAACCTGGGCTTCTCCGGTAACGGGCCGCTGGAGCCGGAGGTGGTCACGTTCATCGCGGAGATCGATGCGGCGGTGTTTGTTCTCGATTGCCTGCCGAACACGACCGGCGAGCAGGTGGCCCAGCGAGTTCGGCCCTGCGTGAAGATCCTGCGCGAGGCTCATCCGGAGACGCCGATCCTGCTGGTCGAGGACCGCACCTACGCGAATGCCTACCTCATCGGGGCCCGGCGGGAGCGTAATGACGAGAATCGCCGGGAACTCCGCAAGGCCTACGACGAGTTCCGGGCGGCCGGCGATAAGCTGATCTTCTACATGGAGGGAGAGGATCAGATCGGGGCGGACAGCGAAGGCACCGTCGACGGCTCGCATCCGACCGATTTGGGATTCATGCGCCAGGCGGAAGCCTTCGTGAAGGCGCTGGAGCCGATCCTGAGGACCCGGTGAATCCGGAACGCGGGCTTCAGCTCATACGGATCTAACGCTGAATTCGCGCGGCCAAGCCGGCGGTGGGCGCAACGGAAGCAGGCCCGGGGCGCTGTCGCGCCCGGGCCTGGCTTGCCGCTCTCACGTTGGGTGAACTGTCACCCGGCGGGATCGAGCCTGGCCGTCTCCCCCTGGCCGGCTCGACCCCACCGGGCTTGAGGGAGGTGGTCTACGGGCATTTCTTCGTCTTGAAGAGATTGCCCTTGGTGACGTTGAGGTCCACGATGTTGATCACGCCGTCGGTGGACACGTCACACCGGAAGTTGGCGTTGCCGACCGGCTTGAACAGGTGGCTCTTGACCGTGTTCAGGTCGACGATGTTGACCACGTAGTCGCCGGTGACATCGCCGAGCAGGGAGACCGCGTGGACGTCGTTGTCGCCGCTGAGCGGGTCGCTGCCCAGGGTGGTGATTCCGTCCGGGCCGTCCTCCACCGTCAGTTGGAGACAACTCGCGTCGGGCACGTTGGCCATGTCCACGATCAGCCGGTTGCCGACGATGGTCAGCCCGGTGATGTTGCCGACCGAGGCGGTCACCTCGTCACCGGGGTCCAGCGACCCGTCGTCGGCCATGATCGGTTCGCTGAAGGTCATGACCACCTCGGTGACCCCGCCCCGACGGCACTCGACCCCGGCGCCGGCGGGCGGATCAAGCGGCAGCTTGATGTCCCAGGTGGAGGGCACCGGCGTGCTGTGGGTCTTGCGCGAGACCGCCTCGGTGAGAAGCAGCCGCGGGCAGTCCGGCGGAACCTGCTGCACGCTGGTGTACAGGGCGAAGGCCATGTTCACGCGGCGGTTCTCGTCGCAGCGCGACAAGGCCCGACTCCAGGGTCCGTACAACCAGAGGGCGTCGACCGGGCAGTTGGCCAGCACCGGGCAGATCGGGTTGGGCAGGGAGGTGCCCATGCTCACCACCGTGCGCAGGGCCGGGCGGCGATCCTTCTCGTCCACGGTGTCATGCCATCCCCAGAAGTTGTCCTCGGCGAAGTTGTTGGTCGGGGCCTTAACGCAGCAAATCGCGCCGGTGGCAGGCTGCCAGCGGGCCCCGACCACCGCCTGGATGCCCAGGTGGTAGCGGTAGCAGTGCCGCTCGTAGAAGGCCTCACGCTGTGCCGGGCAGCGGTGGTCGGCCGTCGCGGGCACGCGGACATCCGGGAAGCTGTGGATCAGACAGCAGCGTTCAAGCGCGACGCGGTACTGGAACACGGTGTGCTGATCACAGGCGCCCAGGTGAACCGGGCCGATGGTGACCGCCTCGCGCGGGGCGAAGTACAGGCCCAGCGGCGCGGTCGGCACCGCCAGCGCTCCCGTCGCCGGGCGGACCGGCCGATGGAAGCTGATCAGCCAGCCATCGACCTGGTAGGGGGCCTGTCCGAAGCCGCCGAATTCCTCCGGCATGTAGCGTTCATCGATGTACGAGCCCCACCACTCCACGTGGGTGATGGGCCGGCCGTCGGAGCGGAAGTCGTCGGCCACCAGGACGCGGGGGGTATTCCCATTGAGATTGATATTGGAGGGAATGTCCTCGCGGTCGGGCGCGGGCGGCTGGAAGAACTTGACGACCGGCTCGCCGCACCCGGGAATGGGATCGTGGAAGCACTGGCCATCCAGGCAGTAGTCCTTGGTGCATTCGTCGTTGTCATCGCAGTCGATCAGGGTGTGCAGGCAGACCTGTCCGCCTGAACCGGACACACAGGTATCGATGGTGCATGGGTTGTTGTCGTCGCAATCCACCGGGTCATGCCGGCAGATGCCGTCGACGCAGTGGTCGATCGTGCAGGGATCGTTGTCATTGCAGTTCATGGGCAGATGGACGCAGACGGCCTGCCCGTTGGGTCCGACGATGCAGCGGTCAACGGTGCAGGGGTCGTTATCGCTGCAGTCCCGCGGGCGATGGACGCACACGCCATCTTCGCAGGAGTCGATGGTGCAGGGGTCATTGTCGTCGCAATTGCGGGGGATGAAGACGCAGCCGACGGCGGGGTCGCACAGGTCAATCGTGCAGGGATCCTGATCGTCGCAAACCACCGGGGTATGTTTGCATGCTCCCGTGATCGGATCGCAGGCGTCCTTGGTGCAGGCGTTCTGGTCGTCACAATCGTGGAGGATATGGACGCAGAAGCCGTTGCGGCAGACGTCGCGGGTGCAGGGATCATCGTCCGCGCACTCCTCGTCACGTTCGCAGGCCGGCTGGTCGCAGGGTTGATCCGCGCAGGTCAGCCCCGAAGGGATCACGCGCCCGCCGTGAGCGGCGCACTCCACGGCCGGGATGTCATCCGCGCAGCCGCCCTCCGGCAGGCAGCAGGAGAACAGCTCCGTTGTGCAGGCGCTGCAGTCGTTGCCGGGGCCCAGCGGAATACCGCCGGCGCTGAGGCAGCCGTCGTGGTCCAGGAACGTGCATCCCTGGTCGCCGAAACAACAGGCCACCGGCTGCTGCTGGGCGAACGCGACGCCGGCCGGAAACAGGGCCGCCGACACGATCGACACGATCCATCCGTAACGATGATTCGATCTCATCTCCACTTCTCCTTTTTGTGATCACCGGGGTACCGAATTCACAGACGCCGCTCCCCGGACAGGGGCGCAGCGTGGCCCGCACGGCATGACCCGCGCTCGAATCGGACCTCCATCCTCACACGCCGCATGGAAACGCGCGCAAACAAGCTGAACCGCTCAGGGCGGGCCTTCACGCGCGGAACCCGGAAACCTCTCCGGCTGCGCAAGAAATAACCGGGTACCGATCTCGCGACCGGTATTGTGGAGATGTGTCACTAGTGAATATACCCCATCCTCGCCGAGATGCAAACGAAATCCGGTTGTTTTTCCGTGAAGTTCCGCGTTCGTGCTCGTCAGCTTCGGCGCCGGCGGGTACGATGTCGCGCAGGGTGAGCGAGCCGACAACACCAGGAGCACAGCATGGCTGCGACCATCGATCGCCGTACGGTACTGGCCGGGTTCGCTTCAGTTGCGGGATTGGCTGGCAGCGTTGCGAACGCGGCGGAGTCCAGCCCTCCCGGCTCACTGGCGTTACCCGCCGTAGAGAAACCCCGATTCAGCGCCTACCCCTACGGTGCGCAGATCTGGGTGCGCGACGGCGTGGAGAACTTCACCTGCTACCGGGCCGCGCCCACCCAGAAGTACCCCTACTTCTACCCGCTGATCAGTCCCGCCAGCCGCCTGCCCATGACCGAGGAATCCTGCGAGCCCTGGCCGCATCATCGCTCGCTGTTCATCGGGTGTGATCGCGTCAACGGGCAGAACTTCTGGCAGGACTCGCGCGAACGGGGACAGATCGTCTCCGTCGACGAGCCGAAGGTCGCCGAGGCGGATGCCGACCATGTCGTGATCGCGGACCGTTGCGTGTGGAAGCCGCCGGACAAGCCCGCGGTGATGGAGGACGAACGGCGGTTCACCATCTCGGCGCCTGAGCCGATGGTGCGGCTGATCGACGCGGACATCACCCTCATCGCGGCCGTTGACGTGCACGTGATGAAAACAAATCACTCGCTGTTCTCGCTGCGTTGCGCCCGTTCGCTGGCCCCGGTCGGCGGCGGCAAGCTGGTCAACTCGCAAGGCCAGGTGGGGGAGAAGGACACGTTCGGGCAGAAGGCCCGCTGGTGCGGTTTCGAGGCGACCCGCTGCGGGACACCCGAGTGCATCGTGCTGATGGATCATCCGGGCAATCCCTGGGCGCCGTGCACCTGGTTCACGCGCGACTACGGCAACGTCTCGCCCACGCCGATGCAGTGGCTCGGTGATGACGGCTGGCGGCTGCCCGAGGGGGACAAGGTGCGATTGCGCTACCGGGTCGCGGTCATCGGTGGGGCAATGGAGCCCGACCGCGTCGACGCGCTCTATCAGGTGTTTGCAGACCGGGCGTGATCGATCGCGATTACGGGTTGCGCCGCTGGCCGTCGCGGATGTTCTCGACATCCCTGGCTGCGATGGACTGACCGGCTCTGATCCCGGAGAGAATCTCGACCTGCCCGTCCTTGCGCCGGCCGAGCTGGACCGGCGCGGCCTTGAACTGTTCCCCGGAGACCAGGAAGACCGTTCCGCCGCCGCCCGTCCCGGCGGACTTGACGGCTGACTCGGGCACCCACAGGCCCGGTTCGGCGCTGGTCGGCCGGGTGGCCGGCTCCTCGGGGAGGAAGATGACCTGGGCTGATCCCTCCACGCGGAGGTAGCGGTCCGGTGAGTCGATGCGCACCTTGACCTGGACGGTGGCCTTGGAGTAGTTGGCGCCGGGGTCGATCCACATGACGTGACCGGTGTAGCTGCGATCCTTGTACGCCTCGGGGGTGATGGTGCAGGGCATGTCGGCGCGGAGGCGGGCGATGTCCAACTCGCTGACGTCGACCTCGACGCGGAGCATGGCCATGTCGGCGATCTCGGCCAGCATGGCGTTGGCGATAGCGCCGCGCCCGCCCTCGGCGGCGACGAAATCGCCCACCTCGACGTTGCGCTCCAGGATCACGCCGGAGATGGGGGCCCGCACGTCGCAATCGGTCAGGGCCTTCTGGGCGAAGGTCAGCGCGGCCCTGGCCGCCTCCACCTGGGCGCGGGCCTCCTCGACGGCGCGGCGGGCGTCGGCGTACTCGAGTTCGGGGGCGGTCTTGTGCTCGAAGAGCCGCCGGGCCCGCTGGTAGTTGAACTCCTCGAATTCGAGCTTGGCGCTGGCCTGGGCGAGGCGCGCG
>CAYVVX010000265.1:0-4752 GCA_964455315.1 uncultured Planctomycetales bacterium
GGCAGCTTCTCGACGATGAAGGGCGAATCGTTCATACGGGCACTCGAAAACCTCCGCGTTGGGCATCCGCACGCTCAGCCCAGCGCACACGCCGGGCCCACCGTCACCACGCTCATGTTATCACGCGGATGGGCCCGCAGGTACGCCCGAACGTCGTCCACCGAGACGGCCTCGATGCGGGCGATCTTCTCGGCCGTCGAACGCGGCCGGCCGAAGAAGAACAGGTCGTCGGCCAGTTCGCCGGCCTTGGCCCGGCTGATGTCGCCGCGGGTCTCGGTGCGGGCGACGATGCTGACGATGGCCCGGTCGACCTCCTCGACGGTGAGATCCTCGCCGAGACGATCCATCTCGCGAAGCAGCGTGTTGTAAGTCTCGGCCACGTTCGCGGGGGTGCAGGACGCACCCAGGTGAACCACGCCGGCGGTGCGCGGATGATCGCCCCAGGCACCGACCCAGTAGACCAGCCCCCGTTTCTCGCGCACCTCGGTGAACAGCCGTCCGCTCATGCCCCCGGCCAGCACGCCCAGCATCACCTTCTCGACCGGGAAATCCGCGTCCGTCGCCCGGGCGGCGGGGAAGCAGATGCCGATCTGCTCCTGCTCCAGCGGCCGCTCGTGGTGCGACCTGCCGGCACTGAAGGCCAGCGGAAAAGCCGGGCGCTCCTCGGCGCCGCCGCCGCCGCCCACTCCAAAACCCTCGAACTCCTTCTCCAGCAGCGCGATGACCCGCTCCGGCTCGACCGCCCCGGCCAGGGACACCTGCATCCGCCCGGCTCCGAAGAATCGCCGCCAATGATCGACGATCGCGGCCCGGTCGATGCGCTCGAGCGTTTCCGTCTCACCCAGCGGATGCCGCCCCAGCGGGTCGCCGTAGGCCTGGGCGCAGATCAGCTTGCGGCTCAACTCGCCGGGATCGTCGGCCAGCGCATCGAGCGACTGCGAAGCGAGCTCGACGGCGACCGCGCAGGCATCCTGCGGAAACGACGGCGTGCGAATCATCTCGGCATGCAGGGCGATGACCTGGGGCAGGAATTCCGGCAGGCACAGGCTTGAAAACCCCACGTTCTCGCGCCCGGCAGACGATCCGTGGGCCGCGCCGATGGCATCGAAGGCATCGCTGAGTTCGCGCCCGGTGCGCCGGGCGGTGCCCTTGTCGAGCGCCTGCTCCATGACATGGGCGACGCCCAGCCGCTCACGCGATTCGTACGCGAACCCGGCGAAGACGCGGATCTCCATGGCCGCCACCGGACGCCCGGGCAGCGGCAGCACGGCGACTTCCAGCCCGCAGTCCAGCCGGCGATGGACCACGCTGTCGAACGGGTCGCTCACACCACGCCTCCGGTGCCCACCGGCTCACCGAGCAGCGGGGTCAACTCGGCCAGGCGCTGCTGGAGCAGCTCGCCGCCGTGAGCCTCGAGGTTGAGCCGCAAGCCCGGCTCCGTCCCGGCCGGACGAACATTGAACCACCAGTCGGGAAACTGCACGGTGATGCCGTCGAGAAAGTCGATCTGCCCGCCGGCGTACCTCATGGACAGCCGCTTGAGCGTTCCGTCGATGTCGTCACAGTGGAAACTGAGCTCACCGGAGCCCGCATAGCGCCGCAGCGGGGCGACCAGCTCCGCCAGCGTCTTGCCGGCGGAGGTGACCAGGTTCAGCACCTGCGCGAAGGTGATCGGCCCCGAGTCGCAGCACCAGTTCTCGCGGAAGTAGTAATGCCCGTTGATCTCGCCGCCGAACAGGGCCTTGGCATCGGACACGGCCTTCTTCATGAACGACTGCCCGCAGCGCTCGCGCCGCGGCACCCCGCCGGCCTTGCGAATCTCCTCCGGCACCACCCGCGAGGAACGCACGTCGTAGACCACGGTCGAGCCGGGAAACTCCCGGAGCAGATGCCTGGCCAGCAGGGCGGTGAGCAGGTCGCCGGGCACGGTGTGCCCCTCCCCGTCGACCAGGATCAGGCGGTCCGCGTCGCCGTCGAAGCAGGCCCCGAAGTCGGCCCGCGAACGCTGCACCCGGTCGCGAAGCTGGTTGAGATTGCCCGGCACCGCCGGGTCGGGATCATGCACGAACTCGCCGTTGTGCTCGAAGTTGAGCCGGATCACCTCCAGCCAGTCCAGCTCCCCGAAGAGGAGCGGAAACCATCGCCCGGCCATCCCGTTGGAGGCGTCCACCACGACGCGCAGCGGCCGCTCGCCGGCCAGCCCCGCGCTGGTGGCCTTCACGAACGAGCGGACGAACCGCCGGTAGGGCTCGCGGAGATCCTGCTGGCGCTGCTCGGCGTTGGCGTTGCCGGTCGGTCGCAGGGTATTGCGGGCGATCTTGCAGACCTTGCCCAGCCCGGTGTCCAGGCTGAACGGCTTGCCGCGCTCGCCGCAGAACTTGAAGCCGTTGTAGCGCCCGCCGCTGCTGCTGCCGGTGACCTGGACGCCTCCGCAGCAGGTGATCTGGTTGACCGCGAAGTAGAGCTGGGGGGTGTCCACCATGCCGATGTCCACCACCGGCGAACCCCCCGCGCGGATGCCTTCCATCAGCGCCGACGCCAGCTCTTCGCTGCCGCGGCGCATGTCCCGTCCGACCACCACAACCGCCTTCTCAGGCCGGCCCCGGTCATACCCGCGCAGCTCGGCACGGAGGAACTGGGCGGTCGCCTGCCCAATCCGCCAGGCCAGCTCGCTGTCCAGCTCCTCGGGCACCAGGGCCCGGACGTCGTGGGGGCGGAACATGCGGTCGAGCATCTCGCGCTTCAGCCGCTCGACCTGGGAAGCGGACAGCTCCTGCCCGCTGTCGCCGACGGAGCGCTGCTCGTCGTCGTTGAACTGGCACCCGCGACACTTGGGGAAGTTCCCGCGGCGCCTGGCCAGGCAGATGGCGTCGGAGAGCTTGACGTGCTCCTCACCCGGGCAGAAGCGGTAGTACTGCGTGGTTGTCTGCGGGCTTTCCACTGGCATGAGTTCAGCCTGTTTCCGGTATGTCGGCGGTGCCCGTCAGACCCGGGGGCACACCCGCCCGGAGTCGAACGGCCGGGATAGGCGCCGCCGGTCGCGAGAGCGGCCCTCGTCGCCGCCTCCGTCGCCGCCCCCGGCCCGGACACCGGCTCGCGAATCGGCTCATGGTACACCAAACCCGCCGCCGGGCACAGTCGTATGCGTTGACAGGGGGTCATGCGCCACTAGAATGACCCGCCAGACCGATCTGCATGCGGGAGCGCGGTCGCCGCGTCGGCCCCCGCGGCAGGATCCATCCACCGGCTGCGCTGCTGCCCTGACCTCGAGGAGTCCTCATGCCTGTTCGTGGGTGGTTCATCAACCGCAAACGTCGTTTGGCCGCGACCGGAATCGGCCTGCTCTGTATCGCGCCCGTGATCGCCGCCGAGCGGGTCACGCCCGCTGCCCGGGCCCGCCAGGTGGCCACCGCCCGGCTGGCCCAGGATACCCCGCGCGAACAGGAAGACCCCACCACCCGCCCGGTGCCGTCGGACATCATCGGGCCGGCCGAGCCCGCATCGTCGATCGATCCGGATGACGTGCACCACCAGTTGCCCGAGCCCGGCAGCGTCGCCGAGGTCTATGAAATGGATCTGCAGCGCGACCTGGCCGATGCCTCACTGACCGAGGAGCAGCGACAACAGCGCCGCCGCGACTCGGAGGCCCGCCTGCGCAAGACCATCCAGCGCGTCGACACCATCGATCGACCCGACAAGGTTCACCTGACCCTCGCCGAGGTCATCCGCCGCACCCTGCAGCACAACTTCAACATCCAGGTGCAGTCCTACAACCCGGCCATCGAATCCACCCAGATTGTCGAGGCCGAGGCCCAGTTCGACGCCGTCTTCTACACCAACTTCAACAGCAACAAGCAGGACCGCCCCACGGCCTCGGCGCTGCAGGGCACCCAGAGTAACTCCCGGGTCGCCGATGCGGGCGTGCGCAAGCTGCTGTCCACCGGCATGCAGGTGCAGACCAGCTACCAGATCACGCGGACGGAGACCAACCTCGGTTTCCAGACGCTCAACCCCGCCTACTTCAATAACTTCGTGACCGAGTTCCGCCAGCCGCTGCTGCAGGGCTTCGGACTGGACTACAACCGGGCCCAGATCGAGATCAACAAGCTCGATCGCAGCATGAGCATCGAGCGCCTGCGGCGCGAGATCCGGGAGACGGTATTCAACGTCGAGCAGGCCTACTGGCGGCTGCAGCAGGCCCGGCGCCGGTTGACCATCAACGCCCGGCTGCTCACCGAGCTCGAGTCCATATTCGACCTGCTCAAGCAGCGCGAGGAAGCCGGCTACGACGTCTACCCGGTGCAGCTCAACCTGACCGACACCCGGATTCAGTCCCGGCAGCGTTCGTTTGTTCAGCTTCGCAACGCGGTCAAGGACGCCGAGGATCTGCTCAAGGGGCTGATGAACGATCCCGACCTGAGCTTCGCCCGGGATCTCGAGTTGATCCCGGACGACATCCCCACGCTGGAGCCGGTCATCCTCGACCGGATCGGCGAGGTCACCGCGGCGCTGCAGTACCGGGAAGAGCTGCACGAAGCCCGGATGGCCATCGAGCAGGCCCAGATCGTCATCGGTGCCGCCAAGAACCAGGCCCTGCCCCGGCTCGACGTGATGTTCCGCTACGTGGTCGACGGGCTCGGCGGCAACTGGGACCAGGCCTTCAGCCAGCTCAGCGAGAATGACTTCCACGAGTACGTCATCAGCCTGGAACTGGAGTGGCCGATCGGCAACCGCGGCCCGGAAGCGGCGCTG
>CAYVVX010000265.1:4762-7279 GCA_964455315.1 uncultured Planctomycetales bacterium
CGGCGGGCCCGGCTGCAGCAGGCCCAGGCCATCGCCTCACGCCGGGCCCAGATCGAGCAGGTCATCCTGCAGGTCCAGCAGGCGGTCCGCGAAGTGCAGAACAACTATGACCAGATCGCCCCGAGTCTGCGGGCGGCGCGGGCCTCCCAGGACCAGTTGCGGGCCACCGTGGCCCGGCGCGAGCGGCTCGATCCCCCTTCGCTCGATCTCGAGCTGAACGCTCATGAGACCCTGGGCCAGGCCCGGGATGCACTGCTGAGCTCCTGGATCGACTACAACATCGCCCTGGTCAACCTGGAACGTCAGAAGGGCACGCTGCTGCAGAACAACAACATCGTCGTTCGCGGGGAGGACGACGAAGACTACCAGGACATCTACCGCCCGCTCAACCCGTAACGGCGCCGGGATGCGCCGGGGAAGGGCAGGCCGGGCATCTCGACTCCTGGGGGGCGTGGGCAGCTCATATCCGAGATGTCAGATCCGCGATCTTCTCACGGCACCGCCGTCTGCGACCCGTCGGCGCCGCCCGAGGCGATCACCGCACCGTCATCGCGCTTGCGTACGAAGCCGATCAGCCGGCACTGCGTCCAGTCCACGCTGAACGCCCCGCCGTCCACGGCGGTGTACGCGCCGCTGCCGGCCGCGGCGTGGTCATCCTCCACCACCCGCGAGGTGTTGTCCTCATCGCAGACGTACCGCCGCTTGTCCCCCGAGGCGGTGTTGTAGACGGTCAATGTGCAGGGCATGGTCTGGCTCCATCGTTGCGCCGGTCGGCCGCACTTCTCAATCATGATGCCGTAGTCTATCGCGATCCTGGGATGAGGGCGATAGGCATCGGGACGCAGGAAACGAAATCGAAAGCGGATGTTTAGGCGGAACCTCCTTTAGAAGCGGACGATCCTTCGGGGTCCTCGAGGCCGCAGACGGCGTTCAGAATGTCTTCCGGATTGCTGCCGCGCCGCTGGAATAGGATCCGCCAAAACCGGGGACGCCGCCGTATGAGCCGGAACAGCTTGGTGCAGGCCTCCCGATCCTCAAGAGTCACACTGCGCCTTTCCATGGACACCAATGCATCGACCAGGCCAAGGTCGTATACCAGCAACCGGGTGATGAACAATGCCACGCTCACCAAGGCGAGTGCGGCGATTGTCAGTAACAGGCTTTCGACCACACCACCTTCATCCGAAAAGAGTGCGGGCAGGACAAGCGCGATGATCAGCATCGGCACGAAGAGCGTCGGTACGATCAGAAGAATACCGCGACCTGCGAGCAACCCTGAGATGTGGGTCTTCGCGCTCTGCTCCAGGCTTCGCCGGGTTTGCAGGCGCACCAGCACGATGACCCCCGTCCCAAGCGCAAGCATTGCCATCAGGGGCAGATAATCCAGGATGTTCATGGTGCCGTGTCCTGAGTAGTAGCCGGATGATCAGTCAAATCACCTTCCGCCCCGGTCATCCCCTGCTCCTCCAGGAACCTCCGTATTGCCTCCCGGTCGCTCCTGAAGTCGTTGTGCCCGCAGTTCAGCTCGGTGAACGTGCCCCGCCTGGCCGCATCGCGCAGCCGTCGCCCCTGCTCGATCGGAATGAGGTGATCCCGGGCGCCATGGAAGATCAGCACCGGCACGTCCAGCGACGCCAGCACCTTCTCGCTCTCGAACGGGTGCCGCACCATCCAGCCGGGGATGTGATGGATCGCGGCCATGGCCTTCATGCTGCTGAAGGTGCACTCCAGCACCATGGCCGCCGGCGGGCGCTCCCCGGCCAGCGCCACCGCCACCCCGCCGCCCAGGGACAGGCCGTGGTAGATGATGCGGGAAGTATCCACCTCCGGGCGCTGAACCAGCAGGTCGTGGAACGCGGTCGCGTCCGCGACGATCGCCTTCTGCGAGGGGCTGCCGCCGGACGAGCCGTAGCCGCGGTACTCCACCGCCAGGAAACTCACCCCCTCCGGGAGGTACGTGGCCGCGTTGTCCCAGCGGCTGCTGATCAGATCGCCGTTGCCGTGGAAGTACATCACCGCCGGGCAGGGATCCCGCGCCGTGCAGCCGTCCCCCGCCTGGTACCACGCTTCGACCCTGCTGCCGTCCTCCGCCGTGATCCACCACGACGCCACCCCCGGACCCGGCGGTCCCTCCGCCGGCGCATCGAGCATGTACGCCCCGGGAAAGATGAACCGCTCCTGGAACGTCACCATCGCCAGGGCACATCCGCCCACCGCGGCCAGCGGCAGGATCAGGATCGTTCGCAGCAGTCGCCGGGCTCGACGGGTCATCGGTTCACCCCAAGGGTGCATCGTCCACGGTCCCCGGCGCCGTCCGCCGGCAGGCCGAGGCCGCACCTACTATACACGACCGCCCCGCCGCCGGGGTTCGGCCCCCCCGCCCCGCGCTGCCGGTCCCGCGGGCCGCAACTTGGCCGCGGGCCTTGCCAGAATCCCCGCCGAGGGATAGATTGAAAGCGTCCTGGGGGCGTAGCTCAGCTGGGAGAGCGTCGCGTTCGCAATGCGAAGGTCGAGGGT
>CAYVVX010000266.1:0-921 GCA_964455315.1 uncultured Planctomycetales bacterium
GGCCGGCCTGGGCAGGGAATCCGTGAGCGAGAACGCCCCGCCGGCCACGCGTTCATCGGGGCCGCAGCCGGGCGGCTGAATGCGGATGGAAAAGTCGCTTCCGTTGCCGATGGTGGTACAGATGTGCCATTCGAAGGACCCGGCGGCCGCCGGAACCTGCCCGATGATGGTGTACACCTGACCCGCCTTGTAGAGGTAGATAGATGCCGTGCCGCTGGTGTGGCTGGAGGTCCAGGTGATCTGCCGGGTGCTGCCCGCGGACCAGCTCGCACCGGCGGTCGGCGCGGTGATCTGCAGATCGGAAGAACACACCGCCCGCGCGCTGGAGGTCATCACCAGCGCAGCGGACAACGACATCAAAGAGACAAGGAAGGCCCTCATTCCACCTCCAGCACCCTGCCGCCGCGAACCGCGCCCGCCCGGAAGAGCAAGCCGCGATCTGATCGCACGGTATGTGGAGAGTATATGGCCGTGGAGCCCCGCCGGGCAAGCACAAACTCAACGATTCCAGAGCTGCACGCAAACGACCGATTAAAGCTCGCCTGCAGGTCTGTTTTGGCCTCAACGCGTCGCCGCCGCGCCTGTGCCGGACAACCGATAACGAATGGTCACATTCGCATCGATGCCGATCTCGCCCGGCTGAACAGGGGCGCCCACGGATTCCCCGGCCATGGCCCGCATGGCCCCGAACTGCATCCTCGGCTCGAAGACCTGCACGCCGCCTTCCTGGATCTCGATGACGCCGGCCAGTTCCACGCCCAGGGCATCGGCCATGGCCTCGGCCTTCTCGCGGGCATTGAGGACCGCTTTCCGCAGCGCGTCCCGGCGCTGGGCACTGTCGTCGCGAATCTGGAACTGCAGATCCTCCAGACGGTTCACTTCCGCGCGCACGGCCGCATCGATCACCGCCCCCACCCTGGT
>CAYVVX010000266.1:931-2892 GCA_964455315.1 uncultured Planctomycetales bacterium
GAGATCGTCCACCTGAATGGTGACCACGTTGCCGGCCCGGTACGCCACGATGCGCGGCTCGTCCGATCCCTTCGCGCTCGACTTCAGCGGCTTGGGCTGACTGTAGACCGGCTGGAGCGTCAGCGAGGACGTCTGAATCCGCTCCTCCGGGATTCCCACCCCGCGCACGTTGCTGATGGCCTTCTGCATGATCGCATTGACCTGGTTCTGGGCGTCGGCCGCCTGCTCGCTCTGCACGGTGGCGCCGAAGCGGAGCACCGCGCGGTCGGGCCTGGCGTACACCTGCCCGTGACCACCGACGGTCAGCGTCGGCACCCGCGGCGGTTGGCGCCGCGGTTGGGCCTCCTGCCCAAGGCACAGCCCGGCCGTGGCCATGATCATGAACACCGCCACGAATCCTGTCTCACGCTTCATTTTCAATCTCCTTGCTTGAACTCCCCCGTGCATCCGTCCGTGTTGCCCGATTCTTCCGCGCAAGCCGCTCGCCGGCTTGACCCCTGGGCACCGGCCACCCATGATGCCCGGCATCGGGCTGGTCTGGTGCGCGAATACCAGCGTATTATCCCGGGTTATACGCCTCGACGGAAGCGCAGGGTCGAAGTGCCCGCGCAGAACACTCCGGGAGAGGCTGACCATCACAGGGAGTCCAACGCATGAACACGATCGACTTCATCCGTGCCTCGCTGGAAGGCAGCAAGGGCTGGGCGATGGGGCTGCTGGAGGGCATCAAGGACGCCCCGCTGACGGCGCCCACGCCCAGGGGCGGCAACCATCCCCACTGGGTGCTGGCTCACCTGATTTATTCAGAAGCGTCAATGGTCGAGGCTGGCCTGACGGGAAAGCCGAATCCGCTGGAAGCATGGGACTCAAAGTTCGGTATGGGCAGCACGCCGGACCCGGAAGCTCGCGGGTATCCGCCGTTTGAAGAGCTCCTTCAGCAGTTCGAGAAGGTTCGGGCCAGAACGCTTGAAGTGTTGGCCACGATGACACCCGCGGACCTGGACAAGCCGAGCAAGGCACCGGAGGAGATGCGCAGCTTCCTGCCCACCAACGGCAAGGTTTTTGAGATACTCATCGCCCACCCGATTTTTCACGCGGGACAGGTCGCCGACGCTCGGCGGGCGCTGGGACGCAGCCCGGTCATGGGATAATCCGATGCCTGCGCATGAACCGGCGGCAACCGAGGCCACAATCGGCAAGCCAGTCTCCAGGCGGGCGCTGCGATGAGGCTGGATGGCAAGTCCATCGTGATTGTTGGCGGGACCACCGGCATCGGCTTGTCGGCGGCGAAGGCATGCATCGCCTCCGGGGCCCGTGTGGTCTGCGTCGGCAGGAGCGCTGATCGTGTCGCCGCGGCCCAGGGCGAGCTCGGCGAGTGCGGGCATGTCATCGCCGGCGATGCCTGCGATCGCGCCACCGCACCGGCCGCAATCGCGGCGGCGATCGAGCGATTCGGCGAGTTCCACGGGCTGTACCATGTCGCCGGGGGCAGCGGGCGGCGGTTCGGTGACGGGCCGCTGCACGAGATCACACCCGAGGGCTGGGCTCGCACGCTGGAGCTCAACCTGACATCGGTGTTTCACTCCGCCCAGGCGGCCGTCCAGCAGTTCTTCAAGAAGGGGTCCGGAGGCAGCGTGGTCCTGATGGCATCCGTGCTCGGTTATGCCCCGGCCCCGCGCCACTTCGCCACCCATGCCTACTCCGCGGCCAAGGCGGCTATCATCGGCCTGACCCGCGCTACGGCGGCCTACTACGCCCCGCGGCAGATTCGCGTGAACGCCATCGCCTGCGGCCTGATCGAAACCCCCATGTCGCAGCGGGCGGTCAGCGACAACGCCATCCGTGACTACGCCGCCCGCCGTCAACCGCTCGACCCCACGGGCATCGGCAATCCCGCGGATGCCGACGGCGCCGCGGTGTACCTGCTTTCCGACGCCGCCCGCTTCGTCACCGGCCAGGTG
>CAYVVX010000266.1:2992-7264 GCA_964455315.1 uncultured Planctomycetales bacterium
CGCCGCGGCCAGGTGCAACGCCGGCTGCGGTTCATCGTTCAGGATCGCCTCCGCCTCGTCGCGATAGGCGTCCATCACGTACGGGATCCGGGTGGCCTTGGCGCATTCCTCGGTCAGGCTCATCAGGTCGCGCCGGCTGATCGCGTCGACGCGGAACCGGCGGGCCCCGGCCATAAACTGCTGGAGACCCACGCGAAGCTTGTCGACGTAGCTGAAGATGCCGACGGCCCCCAGCGGGATGCGCGGCATTTCGTCGCGCCCGACCAGCTCGGCCACCTGCTCCCAGCAGACGAAGATCTCGTCCAGCTTCGCACCGTACTGGCTCACGGTCTTGGGCAACCCGCCGTTGTTCATCCACAACGAGATGTTCTTACCGACCATGCCGGGGATCATCAGGGCCCGGCCCATGCACACCGCCTTGCAGTACGGGGCGCCCAATGCCAGGGCCTTGAACAGGTGATCCTCGGCGCTGAAGCCGCCGGCAAAGGCCAGGTCCGGCACGCGCAGCCCGCGGGCGGCGAGCTTGCCGGCGAACTCAGCCGCGGCCGAGTGGAGGTAAATGCTGGGAACACCCCACTCCTCCATCATCCGCCAGGGGCTCATGCCGGTGCCGCCGGGGGCCCCGTCGATGGTCAGCAGGTCGATCTTCGCCTTGCTGCTCCAGCGCAGGGCCATGGCCAGCTCGCGCAGGCCGTACGCGCCGGTCTTGAGCGTGATCCGCTTGAAGCCCAGCTTGCGCAGCCGCCGGCACTCGGCCAGGAAGCCCTCCTCGTCGATGAAGCCCAGCCGGCTGTGCCGCTCGAACTGCTTGACGGCCCCGTGCTTGAAGGCGGACTGGTTCACCGGGTCCGATGGATCGGGGGTCACGATGTACCCGCGGCGCTGCAGTTCCAGGGCCCGCTCCAGCGAATCCACCTTGATCTCGCCGCCGATGCTCTTGGCGCCCTGGCCCCATTTCAGTTCGATGGTCTCCAGGCCATGCTTGTCGATGACATACTCGGCCACGCCCAGGCGGGTGTCCTCGACGTTCATCTGCACCAGGATTTCGCCGTGGCCGCGGTGATAGCGGCGGTAGGTTTCGATGCGGCGGTCCATGTCCGGGGCGCGCTTGACCTTGCCGGCCTTGTTGAGTTCCAGCGCCGGGTCGATGCCGCACACGTTCTCGCCGCACACCAGGGTGACGCCGCCCAGGGCGGCACCCACCGCGAAATGCTCCCAGTTCTTGCGGGCGATCTCGGTGGAGCCCAGCGCCCCGGTGAACACCGGAGCCAGCATGGTCACCTTGCGGTCCCAGCCATAGGAGGTGCTGACATCCACCTTGGGGAAGGTGCAGGTGTCGGGATTGCCCTCCACGCCGTCCGGCAGTCCATCCGCACCCAGGGCGTAGCCCTGAATATTGAGATGCGAATAGTCAACCGGATAGTCCTTGTCACCGCCGGCGGTCACTTCACCGAACGGACCCGGATAGATCAGTTCCCGTCCACGAAAGGTGGCGGCGAAGACCTCGCAGTTGCCCTTGCATCCGTCCACGCATCGCGAGCAAAGCCCGGAGCCGGGCACAACGGAACGCGAGCGGTTGGTGGTCAGGGTGGCATCGTTGGCATTCGGTCGCTGGAGGTTCATGGGGGAGCTCCTGGTGTGTGACGTTCAACGTTGACACGATGACTTCGTGATGTTTATCACGAGATATGCAGGTTAACATACCTGCTGCTGATTTGGAGCGCAGATTCCACTAATACTTAAATCAGATAAGCTTATAGAGGGGGCGAATCGGGATATGACCGGGAGCGAGGAAACCCCGGTGGACCCTGGAGGCTTCCGGCGAGTCCTTCAGGCAGGTCGGGGTGTCAATGTGCCATGAGAATCGGCTGATTCGTGATGGGCACAGATCGAGAGCGCGAGGTTGCGTCCGGCCGGAGCTCGCGCGCGGGTCTTTCGCTACCCCCCCGAGGCTGCGGCCTCGACAGTTGCGCCACCGAGGGTCTGGAGGGATGAACTCCCGGGCACAGGTGGGGACGGCACTGTCCGAGGCTGACACATTTCTCGCACACGATGGGACGTCCTCTCGGGACCCAATGAAGGCATCGCTACATTAGCGATCCCGCTTGAGATCATAAGCGAAATTTATTCCGATTCAACCCCTGGATTGCTTGGAAGTACTCGACCGAACAGGAACACGCCGCTATGCTGCCCCATCCTCCAGGAGGCCAGAACCGCTCATGACCCCAGCCGAGACGTATTTTCAGAAAAGCGGGGAAATCCTCGAACGCGTGGTCGCCCAGCGCGAAACCATTCAGCAGGCCGCCAACCTCTTCGCCGCCGCCATCCTGGCCGGGCGCATGGTCCATGTTTTCGGCTCCGGGCACAGCCGGATCATGGTCGAGGAGATGTGGCCGCGGTACGGCTCCTTTCCCGGCTTCAACCCCATCGTGGAGCTGTCGCTGACCTTCCACAACCCGGTGGTGGGCGCCAACGGCCAGCGGCAGGCGATGTTCCTGGAGAACGTCAGCGGGCTGGCCGGGCGGATCCTGCGCAATTTCGATACCTCGCGGCAGGATGCCGGGCTGGTCATCTCCTCCAGCGGGTGCAACGTGGTCAGTGTCGAGATGGCCGAGGGACTCAAATCGCGCGGCATCAAGGTCGTCGCCATCGTCAGCCTGGCCCATGCGAACGCTTCGCGCAGCAATCATCCGCGGGGGATCAAGCTTCAGGATGTGGCCGATATCGTCCTCGACACCGGCGCTCCGCCCGGCGATGCCATGGTCGCCATCGACGGGCTGGACACGCCGGTTTCCCCGGGCTCGACGGTCGGCGGGTGCCTGCTGATCAACGCGGTCAAGGCGGAGGTCGCCGACCGGCTGACCCGCGCGGGCAGCCCGCCGAAGGTGCTCACCGGCGCCGCGGTGGTGGGCGCCGAGCGGGCCAGGCAACTGTTCGAAGCCGCCTACGACGAGCACGGCCGTCGCCTGGCCAGGCTCTACCAGCATCTCGGGGAGGAGCCCACATGAGGGAGCGCCCCCTGCGAACCACGGTGATCGGCAGCTACCCGTTCCCCGGATGGCTCGAGTTCGCGTGCCAGCACCTGGAGGCTTTCGGGCCCGCTGACCTGGCCGAGCTGCAGGATGACGCGGTGGTGGCCGCGATCCACGACCAGCTTGCCGCGGGACTGGACGTCATCACCGACGGCGAGCAGACCCGGCTGGACTTCAACCTGTCCTTCTACGGGTTCCTGGAGGGCATCGCCCTGGAGCCGGTCCCGCCGCGGCGGTTCGGGCCGCCGGCCCATGACCAGCGCGGCAGGCACGCCATCACCGGCGAGCTCGCCGCCCCGCGCGGGCTCGGCTGCGTCGAGGAGTTCCGGCGGCTCCAGCGGCTCGCACCCGCCGACGTGACGCTCAAGGCCAGCATGCCCGGGCCGTACACGCTCTCGGGCAGGCTGCTGCCCAACGACCGCTACCGGGACCGTTACGCGATCACCGACGCGCTGCTGCCGCCGGTGCAGCGGGAGCTGACCGCGCTCATCGACGCCGGCTGCCGCGAGATCACCGTGGATGAGCCTTCGATGAGCTGTTACGCCCATCGCGAAGACCCGAAGCGGTTTGTCGAGATCTTCAATCGCACGGTGGAGCAGGTTGTCGGGAAGTGCCGCCTGTCCACGCACCTGTGTTTCGGCAACTACAAGGGCCGCGCCATCGGCCCGCGGCGCTACGCACCGATGTTCCCCGCGTTCATGGAGCTCGCCGTGGACGAGATTCACCTGGAGATGGCCGGCCGGGAGCTCGCCGAGATCGAGATCATCGCCGACATCGCCCGGCGCAAGGACGTGGCCGTCGGCATCATCGACGTGAAGAGCTACTACGTCGAGACCGTTGACGATGTGGCCGAGCGCGTGCGGCGGTGCCTGAAGCACGCCCCGGCGGAGAGGCTCTCGTTCGCCCCGGATTGCGGGCTGTCGCAGACGGCGCGATGGGCGGCAAAGCAGAAGCTGGTCAACATGGTGGCCGGCGTGCAGCGCGTGCGGAAGGAGCTGGGGCTGTGAAGCGTCCGCTGCGCAAGGATGACGCTTTCCTTGCCGATGTGAAGGCGGCGCCGCGCGAAGAGGACACACTATCCATCTGGTGGCTGGGGCAGAGCGGATTCCTGCTGCAGTGCAACGGTTGCCACGTCCTGCTGGACCCCTACCTGTCCGATTCACTGACCGCCAAGTACGCGAGCACCGACAAGCCGCACGTGCGCATGACGGAGCTGGTCGTCTCACCGGAGCGGCTCGAC
>CAYVVX010000267.1:0-7257 GCA_964455315.1 uncultured Planctomycetales bacterium
GCGATCCAGGGCGGTGCCGGCTCTCCCTGGCAGGCGGCGGCCGGTGCGGTGCTGGCGGTCGGAGCATCGCCGACCCTTGTGCAATTTGTCTTTCGCGCCAACCTGGCCACCGGCGACGGCGGCGCCCTGGCCGCGATGAGCGGCGCTGACCCGCAGTGCATCAACTGCGTGATCACCGGCAACCGTGCCGCCGGCGGAGGCGCCGTCGCGGTCGCCAGCGCCGGGACAACGCTCATCAACTGTACGCTGGCGGGTAATGTCGCCGATGTCGCCACCGGCGGTGTCCGCGCGGGCACAGGCGGTACGGTCCGCGTGCATAACAGCATTCTGGCCGCGAACCGCGACCCATCCGGCGAGTTCGAGTCCGCCCAGGTTGCCTCCGCGGCCGGAGCAACGCTCAGCCTGGCCCACAACTGGATACAGGGCTGGACCGGCGGCCTGGGCGGCGAAGGCAACGTCGGGGCCCCGACCATCACGGGGCTGTTCGCCGGCGGCGCCGGCCTCGATACCGTCTGGGGAACGGTCGACGACGACGTGCGCCTGGCGGCCGGCAGCACCGCGATCGACCTTGGGAACGCGGTGCTGCTTCCTGCCGATGGTGCTGATCTCGACAACGACGCAGACTTCGCTGAGCCGCTGCCACTCGACCTCGACGGAAACCCGCGCATTCATCCCGCGGGCGGCCTCGATGCGGGCGCCTACGAATTCGGCGCCTTCCACGACTGCAACCACAACCTGGTCCCCGACGCCTCCGAGCCCGACACAGACCTCGACGGGCGCATCGATGCCTGCGACAACTGCCCGACGATCGCCAACCCCGACCAGCGCGACACCGACGGCGACCTTGCCGGCGACATCTGCGACCCCGACGACGACAACGACAGCGCGGCCGATGCGGCCGACAACTGCCCGCTGGTCGCCAACCCCGACCAGCAGGACGGCGACGGCGACCTGATCGGCGACGCCTGTGACAACTGCCCGCTGGTGAGCAATCCCGACCAGCTCGATACGAACAGCGACGGCGTGGGCGATGCCTGTGCCCCGCTGCGTTTTTACGTTCGCCCCCAGGCCACCGGCAACGCCGATGGAACCACGTGGGCCGACGCGTTCGGCGACGTGCAGCCGGCCCTCGACGCGGCCGCGGGCCTCGACGCGGTGATCTGGATCGCCGAGGGCACCTATCGCCCCACGAAGCCGCTGCTGCCGGGCGTGGCCCGATCGGCGACGTTCGCCCTGACCGGCTCGCTCCGGGTTTACGGCGGTTTCGCCGGCAACGAATCCATGCTCGACCAGCGCGACCCCGCCGTCCATCGCGTCATCTTCAGCGGTGACCTGGCCGGCAACGACGAACCCCTCAGCGGATTCTGGACAGCCACGCGGATGGATAACGCCCACCACCTGGTCACCATCACCGACGCCGAGCCATCCTTCCTTCTTGACGGTGTGACCATCACCGCCGGCAATGCCGTGGACGGCGGCGGCGGTGTCGCGATTGTTCGCGGCGCGCCAACCCTGGCCAACTGCACTTTCATCGACAACCACGCCATCAACGGCGGCGCGATCCATGCCAGCAACGCGACCACCCGCCTGCGAAGCTGCACCTTCCTGGGCAACAGCGCCGATTACATCGGCGGCGGGCTGGCGCTCATCGGCGGGGAAGCCACCCTGCGAAGCTGCCTGTTCAGCGGAAACAGCGCCGTGAACAGCGGCGGCGGCATCAGCACGACCGACGCCATGCTCACCCTGGAAATGTGCACGCTCTCGGAGAACACCGCCAAGAGCCAGGGCGACGCCATCTTCGCACCCGGCACGCTGCGGCTGCATGGATGCATCCTCTGGGGGCCGCGCAACCCGCTGCACAACGGCTTCGATGTCCAGGTCAACTTCTGCGACATCCGCGACTGGGATCCGAATCGTCCCGGCACCGCCAACAGCGGCTCCAACCCGCTCTTCGTGAATCCCCTGGGCCCCGACGGCAAGGCCGGGACCGCCGACGATGATCTCCATCTCAAGACCGTCTCTTCCGCCCTCGACGCCGGTGATCCCGATTTCGTGCCGCTGCCCGAGGATCGTGACGCCGCCGGATCCCAGCGGTTGCGCCATTGCCGCGTGGACCGCGGTGCCGTGGAGAACGAGATCTTTCGCGACTGCAACCTCAACGGCGCGCCCGACGGCTGCGAGTTGCTCGAACAGGCGGGAGCCGACTGTGACGCCGACGGGCTGCTCGATGGATGCCAGATTCTCTCCTCCAGCCGGCTCATCGTCGCGGGCGGCGGCGACAATGTGCTGCGCATCCTCGATTTCGCCGGTAACACCCTCATCGAGCCGTCCAGCATCTACGGACCGGTGGTCATGCCCGCGGCCCTGGCGGCTGACAGCCAGCGCAACTTCTACTTCGCCGGGATGGACAGCGGCTCGGTCACCAAGTACCGCGGTTCCACCGGCGAGAAACTGCTGGAGATCGGCCAGGGGCTGCTGGGGACACCGGTCGCCCTGCTGATGCGCGCGTGGCCGATCATGCTGGTCGCGGATGCGGCCGGCTCGCGTATCGTGGAGTGCGACGTTTCGGACGGGCGGATCATCCGCGAACTGGTTGCGCCCGGCGCCGGCGGGCTGGCCACGCCGTGGAGCATGACCACGTCCGCCAGCGACACCCTGCTGGTGCTCAGCAGGTCCACCGGCAAGGTGCTGGAGTACAACATCGGCACCGGCGCGTTCATCAAGGTGTACGTGGACGACCCGCATCTGCGCGACCCCATCGCCATCAGCCGCGGCCCGAGCGGGCACCTGCTGGTCGCGAGCCTGACCGACTCCGGGGTGTTGCGCTACGCCAAGGACGGCACTTTCGTCGGCTGGTTCGTCCCCCCGCGCAGCGGCGGACTGTTCATGCCCGTCACCATGACCTACAGCGGCACCCTCTACATCGCCGCCTACGGCAACCGCGGCATCCTCGGGTTCAACGGCTCCGACGGCTCGCCCATCGACTACGACCCCGATCTCGAGTTCGTGCAGCCCATGTTCATCGAGGAGCTGCCCCAGCCCGTCGCCCCCGCCTTCATCTCCGTCAACGAGTGCAACCGCAACGGGATCCCCGACGCCTGCGAGATCGAATCCGCCGGTGACTGCAACGACAACAAGGTCCCCGACACCTGCGAAGGCGACAGCGACCGCGACGGGCTGATCAGCGCCTGCGATGACGATGACGACGGCGACGGCGTGCTCGACGACGGTGACGGCGACGGCACCCCCGGCTCCCATCCCTGCGACGGAGCCGCCCTCAACTGCGACGACAACTGCCCCTTTACGCCGAACCCCGACCAGGCCGACATCGATCACGACGGCCTCGGCGACGCCTGCGACAGGATCATCTTCGTGGATGCCGGCGCCACCGGCGCCAACGACGGCTCCACCTGGGCCGACGCCTTCGCCGACCTCCAGGACGCGTTCGCCGCGGCGCCGAGCACGCCTGGCTCCCCCCAGATCTGGGTCGCCGCCGGCGTCTACCGTCCCGACCGCGGCACCGGCGACCGGGCCGCCAGCTTCCGCCTCAACGGCGCGCTGAGCGTCTACGGCGGCTTCCTGCCCGGCGCGGTCAAGTTCCACGAGCGCCGCCCGCTGGAGTATCCCACCATCCTGAGCGGCGACCTGATGGGCAACGACGACACCAGCGCCCCGGACGCCATGTTCGACAACAGCTTCCACGTGGTCAGCGCGATCGGCAGCGGCTCGTCCTATGCCCGCGGCACGCTGGACGGGCTGGTCATCGAATGCGGCGTCGCCGACGGCACCAACGAGGATTCCACCGGCGCTGGCATATACCTCTACAAGGCCAGCCCGCTGATCGCCAACTGCCGCATCCGCCGCAATCTCGCCAACGACGCCGGCGGCGGCATCCACTGTGCCGAGTACAGCGCGCCGGCGCTGATCAACTGCGTCCTGCAGGCCAACGAGGCCTTCGACGGCGGCGGCATCGCCTGCACCGGCGGCGCCAGCCCCACGCTGGTCAACTGTCTCCTGGTCCACAACGCCGCCCAGTTCACCGGCGGTGCCGCCCATGTTCACGAGGGCTCCAGCCCCACCTTCTACAACTGCACCCTCGCCGCCAATCTCGCCGCCTACTACACCGGCGGTATCTACCAGGATCTCGGAGGATCGACGCTGATCAACTCCATCCTGTGGGGCAACGGCGACGGCAACGGCGATCGTCTCGCCGCCCAGCTCTACCCGCCGGGCGCCCCTCACCGCATCGTCTACAGTTGCGTCCAGGACAACATCGCCCGTGACGGCCAGGTGTTCCCCGGCGCCGGCAACATCGATCTCGATCCGCTCTTCGTCACCTCAGTCTCCGAAGCCGCCGCCGGGCTCGGCGCATGGAAGCTGCCGGTGGATTGCCGCCTCAGCGATCACTCGCCGGCCATCGACGCGGGACACTCGCTGATCCTGCCCGCCGATACCGCCGACCTCGACGACGATCGCAACCGCGGCGAGACCGTGCCTTTCGACCTCAACATGACGCCGCGGGTCGTCGACAAGCTGACCACCGCCAACACCGGCAAGCCGCTCGACACGGGCGCCACGGTCGAGATGGGCGCGTACGAGTACCAGCCCGACTGTGACGGCGACGGGTTGCTGGATGCCTGTGAGATCTCCTGCGGCGAGCCGGGCGGGCCCTGCGACCGTCCGGGATGCGGAGGCGACACGGACTGCAACGGCGACGCCATCCCCGATAGCTGCCAGGGCGACGCGGACAACGACGGCACGCCCGATGTCTGCGAACAGCTTTACGGTGATTTTGACGCCGACGACGACGTGGACATGGACGACTTCGCCCGGCTGCAGGGCTGCCTGGGTGCTTCCATGATCCCCCCGGTGAACGAGGCCTGCAGAGGCATGAACATTCTCAAGGACAACTCCATCAACAGCAATGACATCTGGCTCTTCCGCCGATGCATGACCGGCGCCGACGTTCCGGCCAACCCCGGCTGCATCGTCCCGCCGTGACCGCCGCGCAGCAAAAAGCCCGCGGCCGAGTCGACCGCGGGCTCATCCGTATCCGTCAATGACTTCGGAGCACGCTCAATCCGCGGCACGCCGCCGACGCAGCGCCACCAGGGGCAGGCCGATGAAGCCCAGCAGGGCCGCTGCGGGAGACGGGATCTGCGTGGTGGGCGCCATCATCAGGTCGATGTTCACGTCACCCTGCTTCCACGCGCCGTAGCTTTCCTCCCCCAGGATGGTACGGAACTCAAACCAGCCGCTGGCGCCGAAGTCGCCCAACGCATCACCCTTGTCGTTCGCGCCGAACCCGACCTGGAACGGCTTGGTCCCGTTGGTCGGAAGCTGGCGAAGCTCAACCAGATCGTTGTCGCTCAGATCGCGGATGTACGAATCGCTCACGTCCAGATTGTAGAAGTCCCAGTTCGCCCGTGCCCAGGCGGTGTTGTTGGTGGTGCCGCCGAGCTTGGGCATCAGGCTGGCCAGCGGCAACACGCCACTGGTCGTGTACGAGAACCGCAGCTTGAACTGCTGTGAGGGGTTCGAGGTGTTGTAGATGGTTCCCGACAGCACGGCCGAGTTGGCCTGGTACGAAAACGAGCCGGCGTTGCCCACGAAGTAATAACTCTGGTTGCCCGAGCCGCCGAAAACCGTTTGCCCGCTGCTGAACCACACCGCGTGACCGCCGGAACCCGAACTCGGATACGCCTTGGCGATGTACTGACCGAAGTCGCCGATGTCGGCCATCGCCGAACCGACAAAACCCAACATCACCATCACAGCACAGACATGCATTCTCACAGCGCTTCTCCTCTCCGGAATACTTTGCGAACGAGATGAGTGCGACGGAGCCCCTCCTTCGCGACCCATGACAAACTCACTTATACAAGAAAAACAGAGCAAAAACCACCGAAAAAGCAGTGGTACCACAAGAAGTAAACTGGGGAAGCTCTGCTGTCTGGAACATCCTTAACGAGAATGCGGAGGAGAGTCGCCTATGTGGCCCACGGCCGCATGTGCTGGCAATCGACCGACATGATTGGGGATTCAAGGGGTATTGTCGGGAGCGGTCTGGCTTACATCGCCTTCATCGTCTTCGGGCAGCTCGACTTCCAGTCGCGCGAGTCGCAGTCCGCTCAAGGCTCCCCAGCCCGGCGGCACGTGCAGCCAGCCCGACTCGCCCTCTGTTGCGAGCAGCACCCCTGCACCGGGCGACCGCCCGACCTGCTCGGGAACCCATCGCAGCAGCGTGCCCACCTCCGGGTGGATCCTGGGGTTCAGGTCGGCCCTGGCCATCCGATGCTCGGCGTTGACCTCGCGAACGATCCCGATCGGCACCCAGCGCCGGGGCAGGGCGGAGGCCCGCTCGGCCATCTCCCACACCGCGACTGGAGCGACGCCGGCGTCCAGTGGTCTCACCGTCGCCCGGCAGTAGGTCTCGTCTGACTTCTCAACCCATAGCTCGGCGATCCGTCGGGTCATCAGCTCATTCTGCGGGTCAGTCCGCCGGACCACGAACCGGTCCCCGACTGCCACTCCGTCGGATTCTCCCGCGGCGATCAGGCAGTAGGTCGTGCCCCCGTCGGTGATGACCTGGAAGATGGCCGCCGCCAGCGGCAGCTCGCGCTCGCCGGCCGGCGCCCGCACCAGAGCCTCATCCCCTTCCATCGGGGGCCGGTCGGTACTGGCGGCGCTGATCAGCTGGGCAATGCTGACCGACTCCCTCACCTCGCCGATCAGGGCCACGCCGATGTACGCACCCTGCCTGAAGACATCCACCAACCTTCCTTCGGACAGTCCGTCGTCGGCCCCGCCGGCGATGAACAGCCTCGTCGCCCCGCCCGCGGGCAGCACTTCGAGCACGGCGCTGTTGATCCGGCCTTGGCGGGCATCGTGCGGTCGAGGCCAGCGCTCCACCAGGTCGCCGGCCTGCACCGATGCGATGTCCATCTGCACCACGGGCCGTACCACCGCCAACGCCAGCCCGTCCTCGATCGCCCCGATGCTTCCCCGGGCGATCGGCAGGGTGATCTCCCGCACCGGTCGGCGGATGAGCACGCCGTCGCCGGGCTTGAACCCGGCCGACGCCCCCATGTCCATCCAGCAGGAGCCTCTGCCGGGAGGAATCCGCAGCACGGCCGCAGACATGGTCACGCCCGGCGGCAGTCGGTCGGCCAGTTCGGCCAGCGCCGCCCGCCGCAGCACCCGCAGTGTCGAGCCCGGCGAAGGGGCAGGTGATGCCCCATCCAGCCTCGCCACCGC
>CAYVVX010000268.1:0-2595 GCA_964455315.1 uncultured Planctomycetales bacterium
CGATCTGCGCAGGCAACTGGGATTCTCTGACGCCGCCAGCTTCAAGAGCTACATCGACTCCTTGCTTGATCTGGCCGGAAAAATCGAGGGGCTTGCTCCTGCTTTGGCCGGCTTCACCCAACCGAATGCGGAGTATCCCTGGCAAGATCCTGGTGCCAGCGAGGTTCAGGTGCCCGCTCGGTACGATTTCCCTGAGTTTGACCCACGCACGCCGAGGATGATCAAGATTCATCAACTCATTGAGGATCTGTTGCGCATCGTCGGGTGAAGCGCCGGTGCCCCCAGTCTACTCCAGATTCCTCAACGCGGACACCACGTGCATCCGCATGGCCAGGACCGCCGGCCAGATCGCGGCGATGACGCCGATGACCAGGGCGATGCCCATGGCCATCAGGCACACCTTCGGGGCGATGATGAGCTGCTGGATGATGGGGATGGGGATCTCGCCGATGGGCGTGTGGGTGAAGGCGATGTAGGGCCCGGCCGCCCCGAGCAGCCCGCCGATGCCGCAGAGCAGCAGGCTCTCCGACTGGATCAGGCTGAACGCGAAACCGCTGGAAAAGCCCAGCGACTTGAGCGTGGCGATCTCGTTGATGCGGTCGCGGAAGTTCATGCTCATGGTATTGGTCGCGGCCATGATGGCGACGAAGACGGTGACCGCGCTGAGGATGGTCAGGTTGCGCGGGAGGTTGAACTGCTGGTTGACGAACTCGCTCATGAAGGCCTTCTCGTCCTGCGTGCGGGTCTCGTCCTGCGAGCCGGCGAACCGCGCGTCGATGGCCTGCCGGAAGTGGTCCAGGTCTTCCTTGGAGCCGCACTTGATGAAGAAGAAGCCCACCTCGCCCTCAGGAGCCCCGGCCTCCCGGATCTCCTCTTCCAGGTAGGCGCGGTGGCACCACATGGTGTTGGGGTCGGTGGCGTTCTCGGCGGTGGAGATGATGTGGAACTCCATGTCGCTGTACGGCGGCAGGGAGGCCTTGATGTTGACCCGCTGGCCGACCTTCCAGCCGAGCTGCCTGACGGTCATGCGCCCGACGATCAGCGCCTGGCGGTCGCGCAGCCAGGCCTCCTTTTCCTCCTCGGTGAGATTGAACTCGGGAAAGGTCTGCAGGAAGGTGTCGGCGTCGGCCGCGATGGTGGAAAGCACCATCTGGACGCCCTCGATCTGACCGCCGATCCAGCTCATCCCACAGACACTGAGCAGCCTCTCGCGCGTTGGATCGAGCGCCTCGATCTTGGCCCGGTGCCCCTCCGGCAGGCGGTTGATGATCGAGGTCTTATGGGTCACGGCCAGGCGAAGCTGCCTGGCGGAGTTATTCAGGTAGCCGTTGATGCCGGAGACGACGGCCATGCTTAGCACGAAGATGGTGATGGGCAGGGCGACGGCGGCGCAGGTGAGCAAGGCCCGCAGGGGATTGCGGGTGAGGTTGCGGAACAGATAGGTCAGGCGAAGTCTCATGATGCAGTTTCCATCTTCAGGCCTCCCGCAGTGCCGACACCACGCCGATCCTGGCCCCGCGCAGCGCGGGGACGAACGCTCCCAGCACGCCCACCAGCGACACCGAGGTCAACGCCGTGACCACTACCCACCAGACCACATGGATCTCGAAGGCCATGGTCGTGAACGTGTTCGCCCCGAACATGTCCTTGGTGTTCCCGGCCAGCAGCAGGTATCCCTGGCAGGCCAGCACGCCGCAGGCGCCGCCGATCAGGGACAGCAGCACCGCCTCCAGCAGGAAGCCGGAGAGCACCTGCCGGCCGGAGAAGCCGATGGTCCGCAGCATGGCGATCTCCCGCGTCCGCCCGGCCACCGCCGAGAACATGGTGTTGGCGATGGAAAACACCGCGGCCACGCACATCACCGCCACCAGTCCGTAGGCGATGCCCAAGTAGATGCGGATGGGCTTGGACTGCTCCTGCCAGTACGCGGCCTCGGTTTGGCCGACCAGCTCGATGGCCGGGCCGGCGATCTGGGCGATGACCGCGCCGGCATCGGCGTCGTCAGCGAGGCGGAGGGTCGCGGACGAGTACATGGTGCGATTGTAGGCGTTCATCAGCGAGGGCAGGTAGCCCCAGATCTCGCTCTCCAGGGGTCCGCCGCCGGCGGTGAAGATTCCCGCCACCTTGTATTCGCGGTTGTTGCCGTAACCCAGCCTGATGGTCTGTCCGACCTGAAGCCCGATGAACTGCCTGGCGGCGGCGGCGCCGACGATCACTTCCGGCGCACCGGCTTCCAGGTCGTAGCCTGCCGGCGGCACGACGACGCGATGCACCTGGAATCCTCTGGTGGTGATGCCCCGGATGGCCACGTTGGCGGCGGTCCTGCCCTGGTCGCTGATCCGGGGAAGCTGCACCTGCACCAGCATCTCGGGGCTGATCAGGGCCTCGCCGGTGCTCGGATCGCGAGCCACGCCGGCGAGCTGGCTGAGCCGGTTGTAGTCCTCGATCGGGATGGCGCTGTTGCCCTCGGCGGTGGCGCCCTGTTGCAGGATGATGATCTTGCGGGCGTCGCTGGCCATGGACAGCGAGCTGTCCAGCGCGGCCGCGAAGCTGAGCATCCACACGAACACTGCGACGACCGCGGCGACCACCAGC
>CAYVVX010000268.1:2605-7244 GCA_964455315.1 uncultured Planctomycetales bacterium
AGCACGGTCAGCAGCGTGGTGCTCTTGCGCACGAACAGTTGGCGCCAGTGATAGGAAAGCGGCATGGCCATCAGCGCGGGCGAGCTCCTGGGTCAGCTGCTCAAGCGATCTTCCTCAACGCATCCACCGTGCGCAGGCGCAGGGCCTGGTACGCGGGCCAGAGCCCGGCGGCGAGACCCACCAGCAGGGCGATCATCATGGACAGTCCCACCGCGATCGGCGACACGCGGAGAGCGCTGATGGGGCCCATGTTCAGGTTTTCGACCGGCGTGACCGCCAGCAGGAGTGCCGACGGCAACACGCCCAGCAGGGCCCCGAGCAGGGCCAGCATGACGCTTTCCGCCAGCACGATGCCGAACACCCGCCGGGACTGGAAGCCGATGGCCTTGAACACTGCCAGCTCGCGCGAGCGCTCGCGGAAGCTCATCATCATGGTGTTGCCGGCGACCAGGGCGATAATGACCACCACCACGATGGCCATGGTCTGCATCAGTCCGGGGATGTTGCCGCCGGCCTGGGTGAAGTTGGCGCCGAAGGCGTTTTCGTCCTCGCTTTTGGTTTCGTCGGGGCTGTTGGCGAAGAGGGCGTCGATATCGGTCTGCAATGTGCGCATGGCCGCGGCCGAGTTGCACTTGACCCAGAAGATGTTGCAGTGGCTGGGCAGGGCGCTGTCGGCCTCCTTCAGGGACTCTTCCAGATAGTCGCGGCGGAAGTAGAAGAAGTTGCCCTGGTCGTCGCCGGGCATGATCTTGACCAGCTTGAATTCCAGCGAGAGATAGGGCGGCACGGTGCTGACCAGGGTGACGCGGTCGCCTGCCTTCCAGCCCTGCCTGGCCGCCACGGCCTTGCCCGCCACGGCCGCCCGGCGCTCCCGGGTCCAGCTTTCGATTTCCTCCGGGGTCATGCCCACGTCGCTGTACACCACCGGGAAGGTGTCCGCGTCGGCGGCCAGCGAAACGATGGTGTTCTGCGTATCCGGCACGCGCCCCCCGAACCAGCGCATGCCGCAGATGGCCCGCAACCGCTCGCGCTCCGGGTCGAGGGCCTCGATCCTGCGACGTACCGCTTCCGGCAGCATGTTCACGATGGTGGTCTTGTGGTGGACGGCCAGGCGCAGTTCCTTCTCGTTTTCGGCGGCCATCTGGGCCAGGGCGACCACGAACGACAGCGCCGCGACAAAGATGCCCATGGGCAGGGCGAACGCCACCAGGGTCAGCGCGGTCCGCAGCCGGTTGCGCTTCAGGTTCTGCATCAGGACGTAGGTGATGTTCACGGTGGTCCCCCCGCAGCCGGTCAGGAACGGGCCGCGGCTGTGGCGCTGGCGGTGTTCAGTTACTCGCGCTCGAGCACCCCTTTATCCAGATGCAGCGTCCGCCCGGCGTGTCCGGCGGCCCGGGGGTCGTGGGTCACCATCAGGATGGTCTTCTGGAATTCGCTGTTGAGCAGGTTGAGCAGGTCGAGGATCTCCTCGGAAGTCCTGGCGTCGAGATCGCCGGTGGGCTCGTCGGCCAGGATCACGTCCGGGTCGGTGACGATGGCCCGGGCGATGGCCACGCGCTGCTCCTGCCCGCCGGAGAGCTGGTTGGGGCGGTGGTCCATGCGGTCGGAGAGCCCGACGACGGAGAGGGCGGTTTCGACCCGCTGGCGGCGCTCGGAGGAGGACATCTTGAACAGCAGCAGGGGCAGCTCGACGTTCTGGGCCGCGGTGAGCACCGGGACCAGGTGATACATCTGGAAGATGAAGCCGACGTGCCGGCTGCGCCAGGAGGTCAGTTCCTTCTCGGACATGTTTTCGAGCAGGGCCTCGCCGACCCGTACCGAGCCGGAGGTGGGCTGGTCCAGTCCGCCCATCAGGTGCAGGAGCGTGGACTTGCCCGAGCCCGACGGGCCCATCAGGGCGACGAATTCACCCGGGGCGATGTTCAGGCTCAGGCCCTCCAGCACCGGAATGGCCAGACGGTCCTTGTGGTACACCTTGTGGACGTTGCGGAGTTCGATGTCGGCTCTGCTCATGCTGAGTTCACTACCGTGAAGGCGGTTTGCGCGGCGGGTCGTTCCAGCCCTCCACGATCATGGTTGGCTCGGCGGGGCGAAAAAGCAAGCCCCGCGGTGGCAGGCCTTTTGGGTGCAGCGGAATCTCACGCGAAAACGGCCGGCACGGGGGCCGGCCGCTACATGACTCGGCGCTACGGGGTGGGGCATCCTGCATAGAGCGTCGCGGATCAGTCCTCGTCGAGAATCCCCACCGGTGATTCCACCTCCGCCGGGCGGGTCTGAAGCTCGACCATCTGGCGGTAGCGGCCGCTGACGGCCATGAGCTCGGCGTGGGTGCCGGTTTCGACGACGCGCCCGGCTTCGAGGACCACGATGCGGTCGGCGTGGCTGATGGTGCTGAGCCGGTGGGCGATGATGAAGCAGGTTCGTCCGCGAAGAAGCGTCTGGAGGCTGGTCTGGATGGCCCGCTCGCTCTCGGTGTCCAGGTTGCTGGTGGCCTCGTCGAGGATGAGGATGCGCGGGTCGGCCAGCAGGGCCCGGGCGATGGCGATGCGCTGGCGCTGCCCGCCGGAGAGCCTGACGCCGCGTTCGCCGATAAACGACTGGTAGCCGTCCTTCAAGGCGGTGATGAAGCCGTCGGCATTGGCCAGCCGGGCGGCGGCCGCGATCTCCTCGGGGGATGCGTCGCGTTTTCCGTAGCCGATGTTCTCGGCGATGGTGCCGTCAAAGAGGAAGGTATCCTGCTCGACGATGCCCAGCAGCCGCCGAAAGCTGTAGACGTCGACGTCGCGGAGATCGACGCCATCGAGGAGGATGCGGCCCGCGGTGGGGTCGTAAAACCGCGCGACCAGGTTGCAGAGCGTGGTCTTGCCCGCGCCGCTGGGCCCGACCAGGGCGATCACTTCGCCGGCGTCGGCCTCAAAGCTCACGTCGCTGAGCACCCGGGCGGTCGAGCCGGGATAGGAAAAGCAGACGCTCTCCAGGGCGATCTTGCCACGGACACGGCGCGGATCCACGATCGCGGCGCCGGGGCGCGACTCCATCTCCCGTGACTCCGCCAACAGGTCGAGCACCCGGTCGAGCCCGGCCAGGTTGTTCTGCAGGCCGGTGGCGCTGTTGGCCAGCGACTCCAGCGGGCCCAGCAGGGCCATCAGGTAGCCCAGGAACATGACCAGGTCGCCGACGGTCAGGGCCTGCTCGAACGGAAGTGTCCCGGCCTCGACGCGGGCCATGTCATCCAGCACCCGCGTTCCGCCGTACCACAGCAGCAGCGCCGACGCGGCAGGGATCAGGATCGACCAGAGGATCTCGATACCGCGCATCCACCACCAGGCATGGAGTTCCTGGCGGGCCATGATCTGGTTGTTGCGGATGAAGTGGGTGGACTCGGTGCGCTGCCGGGAAAAGCCGCGGACCACGCGCATGCCGCCGAAGGTCTCGGTGGCGTGGCTGTCGATCCGCTGGCGGGATGCGCGTACGCCGCGGAACAGCGGGCGGATGCGGCTGATCCAGGTGCGGTGGGACAGGTACACCGTGGGCAGCAGCACCAGCGACCCCAGCAGAAGCCTCCAGTCCACCCAGGCCAGGATGAGCAGGCTGCCGGTGAGCTGGATGATCGCCCGGCAGGGATTGTAGAGCATGGCGAAGATGAGATCGGCCACGCCGCCGGCGTCCTCGCGGAGGATGCTGGCGACGCCGCCGGACTTGAGCTCGTAGACGCGGTGCAGCGGAAGGCGCTCGGCATGATCGAAGACCCGGCGGCGCACGGACATCTGCGTCCGCTTGGTGATCCTCGTGGTCTGCCATCGGCTCCAGGTGGACAGTGCCAGGGCCGCCGCGGAGATGACGACCATGACCACCGCGACCCAGGCCAGCAGCCCGCGGCGATCCGCGGGGGCGCGCAGCCAGCCCGGCCAGGCCTCCGGCAGCGGGTGCCCGGCGAGGACGTTGTCGAGCACGATCTTGGTGCTGTACAGCGGGATGAGGCCCAGCGCCGTGGACAGGGCCAGGGCCAGCAGGGCGGCGAGGATGGTGCCGCGATGCTCGTCGAGGAGTCCCCAGAACGCCTTGAACAGGGTGGGGAACGACCGGCTGCGGGTGGTTTTCCTCGGCGGGCCGGAGCCGTGGAACGAGCCGCCGCGCTCCGGGCTCGTCCTGAGGCGCTGAAGGTATTCGCGAAAGCGGACGCGGCTGGACTTCATGGTTTCATCATAGTGGCGTCCGGGCTGCATGGCGAAGCGGATCGGGCCGGGAGCGCTGTTCAGGATGGCTCCGCGGTCCGCCGCTGGTGCAATCTCAAGAGCTCGTCAAGAACGTTGGGAGGTACACGGAAGTTCGTCGCCCGCAGCTTGTCGAACGCATCCTGGAGGTCGGGCAGGACGCCCGCGTTGGCGGCATCGAACAGCACCGCCGCCGTTCGGGCGGTGTGAATGCTGCGCTCGATGGCCGCCTGTCGCCCCCTGGTTTCGTCGATCAGGAGCAGGTCGGCCTTGAGTTCGCGGGCGAGACTGATGGCGGCGCATTCGCCCTGGTGGATGCCTTCAATGGTTTCGAGGTTGGCCGGCGAGCGAACCGAGAGCCACGCGGGGGGAGTGGAAATGAATTCCTGAACTTGTGGGGGCCTCCTGGAGTTCGCAAGTTCCAG
>CAYVVX010000269.1:0-6257 GCA_964455315.1 uncultured Planctomycetales bacterium
GGGCGTTCATCGGGTACAACTCGCAGGGCACCCCCGCGCCGCTGGGCGTGAAGGTGCAGACGCTCGATCCGCGTGACCCCACCGGTCCCGGAGGGATCTGCCAGAACGTTCAGGACACGCCGCAGCTCTATTATCGCCGCGTCGAGCTGTATCTCGGGCTTGACGTGCAGTCCGGCGGGGCGGTGTCCAGCGGCCCGTTGAGGATCGACACCGCCGCCAAGGGGCAGTCTGCCTCGGCGGAGGGCTTCTGGCGCTGGAGCGGTGCCGGCGGTCCCTTGAAGATGCAGCTTGCCGATCCCCTCCAGGGCGAGGGCAAGCCGCAACCTTATCCTGACATCGAGTCGCTCGTCTTCGGCAGCGGATCGGAACTGGGCTTTGTGGCTTACCTCCACGCCCACGCCCAGCCCGGGGACAAGGACGGACTTGTCTGGGTGACCTGCCACGGACAGAACCTGGCCCAGGCCTTTGCGGCCAAGGGGCTGGGTAATCTCGCCCCGCCCGCGAACAAGGGCGTCGTGGGCGAGAAGTTCCTCATCCGGCTGGATCGGGCCCTGCCGGCGCCGATCAGGCCGTTGTAGGAGCAGCCGGCACGGTCGACCCGCGACACCGGAGATGTCGAGGCGTCGGAAGCGACAAGGGTGTGCAGTACGGTGACGTGGTCACGGATGACCGGGAAGGTCTGACATGACAGGCTGGGCCGACCTGTTTAAATCGAAGTCGCCAAAGCTCAAGCCCGACCCGGTGATCCGCTGGTTCGGGAAGCTTCCCACCTATGCCGACTACTACAGCTCCAAGGCCGAGGACGCCTGGATCAACGAGTTTAACGACTGGATTCTGAAGGGTTTCGAGATCCACCATAACCGCGGCGGCGCCGCCAGGCCCCCTGGCGGGCATGCCGCCCGGCTGCCCCTTTCGGGTGGAATCGTCCGGCTGCCCAGGTCGCAGATGACCGTGCTGTTCTCGATCCAGGATTACGGCGGCGACATGCGCGGCCGGCCGTTTCCGCTGTGCCTGTACGTGGCCGTTCCCACGCCGGCGTGGCCGGGCCCGGGCAGCGCGTCGGTGGGCAGCGCCGTCCGCGTCCTGACCACGCTGCTGAAGCTGCGCCGCGAGGTGGTGCGGTTCCTCAATGCCCCGGGTCGACTGGAGTCGGTGCTCGGCGACCGGGAAGTGAGTCTCGACGGCTTCGACGATGGCGATCTCGATGACGGATGGATTGCCGAGGCCAGGAAACTCAGCTTCGCCGAGTGGTTTGCCGGGGCTCGCGACGCGCTGGAGGTCAAGGAGGAGGCAGCGTGGCTCGCCCTGGCCGCACGATGGGGCGGCAACATCACCACCCTCGATGGGGCGGACTTCGAGCCCACGCTGAGCCTGCCGCTGGCCAGGGGTGTCCCGCTGATGCTCCAGATGGCCGGCTGGCTCCGCTGGCTGGAGTCCAGGATGAAGCTGACCGGGCGTTCCCTCTCCCTGCTCTACGTCTGCGACGAGCGGGACGAGGAGCCCCAGCGGATGGTGGTAGTGGCTAGGGAGCTGGTTCCCGAGGATTTTCTGCTCCTGTCGGTGGGCTTCAGGACGCTGCCGTACGTGGACGATCTGGCGTCGGTCAAGCCGCCCGATAATCCGCCTCCGGGCTCCGAGCCTGAGCCGGAAACGGTTCCAGAGAACTGGGCTCAGTTCACCGGAGCCGCGGTCGGCTCCGCCTGACGGTTGACCCGGCGGGGCCGTTTTGTTACCAACAAGGGTGCAGTATCGGGACATTTCCCTGTAAGTGGGGGGGGACTGACCGCGGGTAGAGCAATCCCGGCCCCTTGGTCAGATGCGCGCTGGAAGGATCCTGTCGCGCGGGTGAAACAGATATGCCCAGGCTCGACGAGAATCCGATTCTTGATCTTGGCAGGACGCCCGTCCCCGGCGGTGCCCCCTCCGGCATCGATGCCGCCGATGACGAGGGCTACATCCTCATCCAGGCGGAGGTGTCCAAGCTCGGGCGCATCGAGGCCGGCGAGCCGGACTGGTACCAGGTGGAGCAATCCGCGGTCGAGCTCCTGCGCAGCAAGAGCAAGGACATCGAGATCGCCTCTCAGTTGGGCATGGCGCTGTTCAAGCGCTACGGCTACGCCGGCCTCTCGGCGAGCCTGGGCATGCTGACGGAGATGGTGAACACGTTCTGGGACGACTGCTTCCCGGAGCGCCCCCGCCGCCGCAAGGCCCGCATCGAGTCGCTGGCTGACCAGTTCTCCGAGGGCGGCTGGTTCAGGGAAAACCAGCCCAAGCCCGACGACTTTGACGCCATTGACCAGTGTGTCGCCCGCATCACCGCCCTGGAAGAGGCCCTCAAGGCGAGAATGCCCGATGAGCCGCCGGAGTTCGGCAAGTTCATCCGCGGCATCAAGGAGCTTGCCGGCCGCCGGCCCGCGGCCGCGCCGGCGCCCGTCGCCCAGGCTTCGGATTCCGGTGCGGCTGCCCCGTCCGCCGCACCCCCCGCTGCCGGTGCTGCCGGTTCGTTCTCCGCCGGGGAGGTGTCGGACGTCAGCGGCGCGGTCAATGCCATGCTGGCCGCCGCGGCATTCATCCGCAAGGCCGATCCGACCGATCCGATTCCCTACGCGATCATCCGCACCATCAAGTGGGCCAAGATTTCCCTGCCGACGTCCGACGCCGCGAAGTTCCAGATTGATCCGCCGGAGAATACCACCGTCGAGGCGTTGACCCACCAGTTCTCCAACGGCGTCTGGGAGCACCTGCTCAAGGGCGCCGAAGCGGCTTTCCGCAGCAGCGATCCGCTCTGGCTGGACCTGCAGCGGTATGCGTGCGCGGCCATGGCCGGGCTGGGCCCCGGCTACGAGAAGGCCCGCCAGGCGGTGATGGGTGTCACCGCCGGGCTGGTCAATCGGCTGGGCGAGGGGCTTTTCGAGCTGAAGTTCCGCACCGGCATGCCGCTGTGCAGCGGCGAGACGCGGATGTGGATCGAAACCGAGGTGGCGCCGCCGCGCGGCAATGCCGGCGGCAGTGATGCCTCCATGAGCAACGGCAAGCTGACCGAGGCGTCCGACAAGGCCCGCAAGCTTGCCGGTGAAGGCAAGCTCAAGGAGGCCGTGGCCGAACTTCGGGAGGGCCTCGCTTCCTGCAACCAGCGCCGCGACCGGCTGATGTGGATGCTGGCCATCGCCAAGCTGTGCTTCGACTCCCAGCGCCTGCAGGTGGCGGCCCCGCTGCTGGAGGAGTGCGCCCAGGAGATCGAGCGGTATCACATTGATGAGTGGGAGCCGGCCCTGGCCGTGGGCGTGGCCCAGACACTGTACCGTTGCCGCAAGGCGATCACCGCCGGCCAGAAGGATCCGGCGGCAGACGACCTGCGCGGCGTGCACGAATCGTTCGCCTGGCTGTGCCAGCTTGATCCGCTGGCGGCGCTGTCCGCGGAGCCGGCGGGCAAGTAGGCTGTTGCTGACCGATTGAAGCCGATCGGTGCGGATCGCGGTCGTCCCGCGGCCCGTCGCCGGTTGATCGACCGCGGGCCCGGAAGGCCCGGCTTACGAGAATCTGAACCGGTAGCCGTAGCTGGCAAGGAGCAAACACATGGCCAAAGGTCCATCCAAAGCCCGCGAGTCGCGGGTCAACATCGTGATTTCCGACCGGCTCAAGGGCGGGGCTGAGCCGGAACTGCCGTTCCGCATGCTGGTCATGGGCGACTACACGCTCAAGGATGACAAGCGGTCCATCGAGGCCCGCCAGCCGCTGGACATCAACAAGAGCAACTTCGACTCGGTGATGCAGAGCTTCAACCTGTCCCTGGAGACCTCGGTCGCGGACCGCATTTCCGGCAGCGGGGAGATGGCCGTCAATCTCAAGTTCGGTACGCTCAAGGATTTCCGCCCCGAGTCCATCGCTCGACAGATTCCCGCGACCCGCAACCTTCTCGAGCTCCGCGAGGCCATGAAGGCCCTCCGCCCCAAGCTGGGCGACAAGGCCGCCGCGGCGCAGCTCATGAACGCGATCAAGGACGAAGGCGTGCGGGCCCAGATCCTGAACATGATCGCGTCCGCCGGCGGCGAGGCCCCGGCCGGAGGCGGTGACGCGGCCCCGGCCGGTGACGCACCCGCGGGCGAGGCCCCCACGGCGTAAACAGTGCGTGTCTGATCGTCGGACGGTATGCATGATCGAGAGGCGACGGAACCGATAAACGGAGACAGCAAATATGGCACAGCAAGCGGCACAAGGCGGCGCGGTCACCATCACCGGCGACACCTCCGCGGCGGACGAGCTCATCAAGCAGCTCGACCTGGACAGCGGTTTTCAGGATCTCTATCGCAAGGGCATCGCCGGCATTGTCCAGCGGGCCTCCGGGCTTGACCTCAGCAAGCTGAACCTCAACAAGCAGGTCATCGACGACTTTATCAGCGAGATCGACCAGCAGATCAGCGCTCAGGTCAACGAAGTGCTCCACAATGACCAGTTCCAGAAGCTGGAATCCTCCTGGCGCAGCCTCTGGTATCTCATCGACAACACCGAGTTCCGCCAGAACATCCGCATCGAGGTTCTCAACGCCAGCAAGGAAGACATGCTGGCCGACTTCCAGGACTGCAAGGACTGGCAGAAGTCCGGTCTGTTCAAGACCGTCTACCGCGACCAGTACAACACCTTCGGCGGCAACCCCTACGGGATGATGGTGTCCAACTACGAGTTCGACAACCGCAATCCCGAGTGCGAGCTGCTCAGCGAGATCGCCCGCGTGGCCGCCGTCGCCAAGTGCCCCTTCATCGGCGGGGCCAGCCCCAAGATGTTCGGCAAGAACGAGGACTCCTTCACCGGCCTGCCGCGCATGGCCGAGATGTACGAGATCTTCGAGCAGCCGCAGTACACCAAGTGGAACGCCTTCCGCGAAAGCGACGATTCGCGCTACGTCGGGCTGGCCATGCCGCGGTTCCTGCTCCGCAAGCCCTACACCATCGAAGACCAGGACGTGAAGGACTTCACCTTCCAGGAAGACGTCCGCGTTGAGACCCATGAGCGCTACCTGTGGGGCAATGCCTCCTTCGCGCTGGCCGGGCGGATGACCGAGAGCTTTGCCAACTTCGGCTGGTACAACTCGGTGGTCGGCCCCAACAGCGGCGGCACCGTACCCAACCTCCCGCTGCACCAGTACCAGGCCACCGGCCAGCACCAGACCAAGATTCCGACCGAGACGCTCATCTCCGAGGACATGGACGTCGACCTGTGCAACTTCGGATTCATCCCGCTGGTCATGCGCAAGGGAAGCGACAACGCCGCCTTCTTCGATGCCCCCTCGGCCAAGCGCGTGGGCAAGTTCCCCGACACCGCCCAGGGCAAGGAGGACGAGACCCGGGCCCGCCTGGGCATGGCTCTGCCGTACCTGATGATCTCCTGCCGCATCGCCCACTACCTGAAGGTGATCTGGCGCGAGAACATGGGCCGGGTCATGGACGCCGAGAAGATGGTCGGCGAGATCAACACCTGGCTCAAGCAGTACTGTCGCCAGGGCACTATGGATGACACGCTGGTGGCCAAGTATCCGCTCAAGGAGATCCAGGTCACCGCCCAGCCGGTGCCGGGCAAGCCGGGCATGTTCAAGAGCGAGATCCAGATGATCCCGCACTTCAAGCTCAAGGGCGTCGAGATCGAGCTGTCCATGGTCGGCCAGTTTGACCCGCCGCCGGCGTAAAGGGATCACTCCGCGGGCATCATGCGGTGCCCCTGACATGGCCGCGTAGACTCTTTTGGCCGCGTTGCTCTGCAACCGGCCAGGAGAGCATCGAGTCGAGGCCTGACCCGGGTGAACAACCCGTGGTCAGGCCTCGCGTGTTTCCATGATGCCGAAAGTGCGAGTTGAGCCACGGAGGCCACGGGTTTCACGGGCTTCTCCGCGCTCCCGGCGGTGCTACTTCTGCCGCAGGACCGGCTGTGTCCACGCCATCTCCACGTCGCCCTCCGCGTAGGGGTTGGGGTGGGAGGCCGTGGAGGTGATGGTGGCGCGGACGTAGATCTCCTTGCCGGTCATCCGATAGGAGGGCGAGGTGCCTTCCCGCTCGGCGAGAACCTGGCCGATGGTGTCGCTGTAGCGGTTGGTCAGCCACACCTTGGGGTCGTCGTAGCGGCTGACCGGCTCGGGGTCGTAGCCGTCAAGCGTGCCGACGAACTTCGTGGTGTAGGACACGCCGTCGCGCGGCTCGATCTCGATCCGCAGCTCGCCCTCCTTGAACTCCACCTCGCGCAGGGTCACGCCGGTGCTGGCGTAGAAG
>CAYVVX010000269.1:6267-7241 GCA_964455315.1 uncultured Planctomycetales bacterium
CGCTCCATCGCGGTGACGATCGCGGCCGGCGTCAGGCTCGTGGCCCGGACCATGACCCAGCCCCGGCCGGGGTTGACCTTGCCGACGCCCCATTCGGTGTAGCGATGGGCGTCATCCACGGCGACCGCGTACATCACCGGCAGGTTCAGTTCCGCCAGCCGCTTGGTGAGCACGATGTCCCACATCCGCTCGACGGAGCAGTGCTTCTCGTCGCCGTAGTTGTGCACGCCGGGGTGGCCGTTAAAGACCTCGAAGAACTGGTCGCCGCGGAGGCGCATCAGATCCTCGCCGCGCAGGGCGTATCCGAAGTTCGGATGGTTGATGTGGACGAACATCGGCTGGCCGGTCTTCTCGGCCTGGGCCCGGACGGCATCCACGTTGCGCTGGATGGTGTCGGTGATGCTTTCGCCGTGCTGGGGCGGAACGTAGTCGATCAGGTTCACGCCGTTGAGATGGACCGGCTTCTTGTCGAAGGAGTCGGAGATCTCCTCGCCCTGGATGAGCAGGAACCTGCCGGTCTCCTGGAACAACGCGGCCACCTCGGGCAGCGGCTTGCACAGGTACTCGCGCTTGCCGTCCTTTTCGCGGCTGACCACCCAGTCGCCGAAGGTCTGCTCGTAGATCTTCGCCGCGGCGACGCGGGTGCCCTCGGGCACGATCCACTTGGAGCCCTGGCTGAGCACGTTGTGATCGCTGAGCACCAGGAAGTCGTAGCCGTGCTGCTTGTACCAAGCGGTGACCGTCTCCGGCGGGCTGTCGCCGTCGCTCCACCAGGTGTGCGTGTGGGTGTTGCCCTTGAACCACCGCGGCTGGTCGCCGAGCACCGCGGGGCGGTCGGGAACAAAGCCGGCGGGGACCGCTCCATCAGCCGCCAGTGCCGCCGCCCCCCGGCCGTGCAGGCAGACGCTCAGCAGGATCGCTCCGGCACAAATCGCCATGATGGCCGGGCGGCGAGGGATCGTGATCGAGAATCG
>CAYVVX010000270.1:0-6418 GCA_964455315.1 uncultured Planctomycetales bacterium
CGCGATTCCTGACCCGCAAATGCGGTTCCGTCCAGATGACGGAATGGTGATTCATCTGCCCAACCCACGTTCCTGAACGCGCCGGGCGGGGTCGATTTTCGTGTATTTTTATATATACTTAAATAAGAGGCGGCCGTGGTCTTCCGATGGAATGAGTGGAACGTCGCCCACATCGCCCGGCACGGCGTGACACCCGAAGAGGCTGAGGAGGTCGCGCAGCGGGCACGTCGGCCGTACCCACGACGTGGAAGTGATGGGCGCTGGCTGGTCTGGGGCGCGACGCTGTCGGGCGACCTGCTCCAGGTGGTCTACATCATCGATGAGAATGACGAGGCCTTCGTGATTCATGCCCGCCCGTTGACCAGCGGTGAGAAGCGCCGATTTCGAAGGAGACGAAGATGAGCCGCAGGAAGAAGTACACGGAGATGAATGCCAGGGAACTGGCCAAGGCAACTGCGGATCTCGATCGCGAGTTCATCGCCGACACCTTTGGCGAACCCGACGAGGAGGCGCTCGCCCAACTGCGCCGAGCCAGGCGTAAGCGGGGCAGACCGGTTCGGGGTGAAGGCGCGGTGCGGATCTCCGTGACCATCGAAAAGAGCGTCCTGCGCAAGGCGGATAAGCTGGCCGAAAAGACCGGCCAGACGCGATCGCAGCTTATCGAGCGCGGATTGCGCGCAGTTCTGGTCAAGACGGGGTAATAACAGGTATTGGCTGATGGCGAGACTTCCGCGAAATCAAACCAACGGGTTTGGCTTGATGTCCGCGGGAAGGTGATGGTCTGAGCCAAGGCCTCAATCCATGCAGTCCGGGTCGCCGGGGATGTTCTCACCGCTGAAGCAGAGCTGCCAGAGGCCGAAGTCGGACTGGTCCAGGTCGTTGTCGCCGTCGTAGTCGTAGGCGGCGCAGGCGGGGGAGACCGGCACGGCGGCGCCGGAGGCGCAGGCTGAGAGCAGCGCGGCGTCGTGACCATCCACATCGCCGTCGTTGTCCAGGTCGCCGGGAATGGGGATGTCGCAGCTTTGGCCAAGCTGGCCGACGCCGAAGGTGCCCTCGTGGTTGACGATGGCCCAGGCGTGGTTGCCGGCGGTGTCGAGGCCGTGCGTGCCCAGGGCGCTGGACAGGGGCGATCCTCCCAGGGTGGCGGCGAAGTCGGCGAAGGAGCCGCTATAGAACGCGGGCGAGCCGCCGGTGTTGCCGTTGACGGCGAGCTGCCAGTCGCCGCCGCTGTAGGACAGCAGCCGGAGATTCGCTTCAGTCACGTCGGGGCAGAGATCCAGGTCGCGATAGGTCATCTGCACGACATGCACGGGCACGGCACCGGAAAAGTCGGTGGCGGCGCCCTTGCGGATGACATCGGTGGTGGTGCCGGACGGGGGGTCGATCAGGTTCATGTTCAGATTGCCGTTGCCGGTGGCGGTGCCGCCGGGCAGCGTGGCGGCCGTGGTGTGGTTGTTGACGCCGATGACACTGGGGCCCAACAGGTCGGAGGCGGCGTAGGCCTTACTGTCGGTGAGCATGTCGGGGAGCGTGGCGTTCAGCGTCCACTCGGCGTCGGGCACCGGCTCGGCATCGAAGAGGAAGGTCTCGAAGGATTCATCGAAGCCGATGTAGGCGGTCATGGTCAACGACGTGGTCAGCATGCCGGTGTGGCCGCCGGAGAGGAGGCCGTAGCGGTCGAAGGCGACGTCGGCCTCGATCGTCCGGTTCGGCTTGACCGGCGTGTCGTCATCGAAGCCGGTGAAGGTGAACGGGCCGGTGACGGTCGTGCCGGTGAGCTTGACGCTGGCTCGCCAGCCGTCGACGGCCGGGGCGGCGTTGCCGAGCTGGGCGTTCTCGTCGGCGGTGACATCAACCGGGCTGGGTGCGGTGAGCGACGGGGGGTCGAAGAGGCGCAGCCTGAGGGTGACATCGTTGTCCGGATCGAACGGGTCGCCGTCGTTGATCAGGCGGATGGTGGCGTCGTATTCACCGGAGGGCAGGGACTGGTCCACCGAGGCGAGAGGGGATTTGTAGATGGTCTCGCCGGCGAGGATGGGTTCGTTATTGGCCTGGCCGGCGTCGGTGAGCTGGGCTCCGGGAAGGATCTGGGTGGAATAGGTGGTATCGCTGGCGGTTCCGTTGGTGACTTCGAGACCGATGGTTTCGATGCCCGTTCCGCGGAGGATGCTGCGGGAGATGGTCGAGCCGGTCACGTCGATGGTGCCGCCGTTGACGGAGGGGAAGAGTTCGCCGCCCATGGTGCTGCCGTCGATGGCGAAGTTGTCGATGCCGAACTCGCTGGAAGAGTCGCCGGTGGCGATGGCGTCGACGTAGACGTACATGAAGGCGATGTCGACGAACGGGCCGCCGTCGACGCCCTCGTAGTTGTCGATGAGGCTGGAGGCGTCAAAGGTGAGCCGGTCGGCATAGCCGTCGAAGCCGTCGAGGCCGGTGAAGGTCTCGTTGAGGTAGCGGGATTCGATGGTGTAGCGCCCTTCGGAATCTTCGAGGTAGACGTCGACGGAATCCGGGGTGGCGAAGGGCGAGCCGGCCACGGACCAGGCGAAGTCGAAGGCCACGATCTGCGGCGGGCCGTAGCCGTAAAGGTCGATGTCCACGGTGCCGTAACCGTCGTCCAGCGGGTTGCCCCACATGGCGTCATCGAAGAAGCCGGGGGCGTTGCCGATGACCTGGTACTGGCTGTCGAACAAGAGGTTGTTGCCGATGTAGTTGTAGAACCAGATGCCGTCGGGGGTGAAGAATCCGTCCTGGTCCAGCAGGCCGGTGGGCGAGGCCGGCCACTGGAAGCCGTCGCCGAAGGGGTTGCCGGAGGTGAAGCTGTAGTCGGGCTGGGCGGCGGCGACGGCGGCCAGCAGCAGGGTGATCAGGGCGGCGACGGTGATGCGGCGATCGGTGCGGGACGCGGAGGAAGCGACGGCGGCAACAGGGTGCCGGTCGTTCATGAGGCTGGTCACAATGCGGCGGCGCGCGGTGGCGGTACGGCTCATTTCCCTGCTCCTTGGTGACAGCAACAGGCACCCACCCGACGTCCCAGGAGACGACGCGATTGGTCCCTGCGACCGAGATTGATCAGGCAACCCGGCTCCGAAGTTCATTGTATCAGATTCGGGCGGGGCTCTGGAATCCTTTCTCGGTTTTTCATAGCGGAATTGCCGGACGGACAGGCCCAGTCCGTTAAAGCAATGGTGAAAATGGAGGCACAGAGAATCAGGCCTGAGGCGGGGGCGCAGGAGGGGTTGTTTTCAGCGTTCGAAGCGACAGCGCCGATGCGCCCAGGAGCAGGCTCAACGCGACCGGGCAGGCGGAGTGCACCAACAGGCTCGGCCAGTGATGGGCGACCTCCGGTAGATCTCCGTGGCGGGTCCAGAAAAGCTTTGCGTAGTTGTAGGCCAGATCCAGAAGGGGTGAAAGAACCCCCAGGATGACGCAGTTCAGGCGTACCCAGCGTGGAAGGCGGGTTTTCTTCAGGATCAGAAGGGTGCAGAGGGCAAGGATCAGCCCGACCCCATAGGGCGCGACGCTGACGAGAGTCCAGGAGCTGACGTTGGTTACGGTGACCCAACCCCATCTCAGCCCGGAGGTTTCGCTGTAGGAAGGGACAATGGCCATGTCGAGAACTTCACCGCCCTGAATCACCGCGCCCAGCGCGTGCGACAACTCATGGCGAGCGGTTCCGATGATCTGATAGACCGGATAGGCAAGCAGCCAGAGGAGATCGGAAGCTTTCATGCGGTCACCGGCTCAGCTACGAAGGACGCGCTTCCCGTGCGGCTACTCGCGTCACCGCGACAATTCTATCCGCCGGACAGCTCCTTGGGCTCCAGCTTGCGGAAGAGAATGGTCGGCTGGCCGACAGGGTGGCCGGCCGGGAGTTCGTCGGTGGCCTGGTCCCAGCGGAGGACGCGCCAGGGTTCGGGGGCGGGGGAATCCGTGAGTGCCTCGGCGCCGGGGATACCGAGCATGCGGGCGGCTTTGACGGCGGTGTAGGGCAGGAACGGCGCCATCAGCGTGGTCAGCGTGCGGGCGGTCTGGATGGAGACGTTGATGGACGTGCCGCAGCCGGGCAGGTCGTCCTTGCGCTGCACCCAGGGTTTTTTGGCGTCGAAGTAGCCGTTGGCGGCCCGGGCCAGGCTCATGACCTCGCCGAGGGCGGCCTTGAAGCGGAAGGCTTCGAGGTGTTCGGTGACTGTCGCGGCGGTGGTCTTGAGCAGGGCGAGCTGGTCGAGGTCGACCTGGGTGCGGTCGCCGACGGGCGGCACCTGGCCGTCGAAATACTTGTGAGCGAAGGAGACCCAGCGGTTGAGGAAGTTGCCCAGGGCGTCGGCCAGCTCGCTGTTGTTGCGGGCGAAGAACTGGTCGATGTCGAAGGCGGTGCGCTGGTTCTCCGGGGCGATGGCGGTGAGGTAATAGCGCAGCGGGTCGGGGTCGAAGGTCTTGAGGTATTCCTCGATCCACACGGCCGTGCCGCGGCTCTTGCTGATCTTCTCCTCGTCCTTGCCGGGGAACTTGATATTGAGGAAGGCGTTGGCGACGACCTGGCCGGGCAACTGGTAGGTGGACTCGGCCATGATCATGGCCGGCCAGGTGAGGGCGTGGAAGACGGTGTTGTCCTCGCCGATGAAGTGGACGATGCGGCAGTCGGGATCCTTCCACCAGCGGGTGTAGGTCTGCCAGTCGCCGTCGAGCTGCTGGCAGAGCCAGGCGGTGAAGGAGACGTAGCCGATGGGGGCGTCGAACCACACGTAGAGGGCCTTGCCAGCGGCGTCGGGGTCGTCCAGCGGCACGGGCACGCCCCAGGTGAGGTCGCGGGTCATGGCCCGCTCGGGGAGGCCCTGCTTGATCTGACCCAGCGAGAAGTTGAGCACGGTGTCGCGCCAGGCGGGGGCGTCGCCGCGGGTGTGGCGCTTGCTCTCCAGCCAGGCGGCGAGCTTGTCCTGCAACTGCTGAAGCTGGAGGTACCAGTGGGTGGTCTCGCGCGGCTCGGGGCGCGAGCCGGTGATGGTGCTGACCGGATCGATGAGCTTCATGGGGTCGATGGAGATGCCGCAGGCTTCGCACTGGTCGCCGTAGGCGCCCTCGGCGGCGCAGTTGTAGCACTTGCCCTTGACGTAGCGGTCGGGGAGGAACTGGTCGGCCTGCGCGTCATAGAGCTGGGTGGTGGTGCGCTTGGTGAAGAAACCCTTCTCGTGGATGGCCAGGAAGAATTCCTGGCTGAGGCGGTTGTGCAGCTCGACGAAGTCGGGCTGGTGGGTGCCGCCGTAGACGTCGAAGTCGATGCCGAGGCCGGTGAAGTCGGCCTTCTGGCGGGCGTTGTAGTGGGCGGTGAGCTCCTCGACGGAGCGGTTCTCCCTGCGGGCGGAGATCAACGCCGCGACGCCGTTGTCGTCGCTGCCGCAGATGAAACGCACGTCGTCGCCGCGGGCGCGGAGGTAGCGGACGTAGGTGTCGGCGGGCAGGTAGGCGCCGGCGATGTGGCCGACGTGAAGCCGGCCGTTGGAGTAGGGCAGGGCACCGGTGACGAGAAAGCGGCGTGCGGACATCAGGTTCCTCGCAGCGTCGGAAGTCGGGGTTCCGGGTCGTGAGGGTCATGATAGGGGGGGAAGTGAGAAGTGAGAAGTGAGAAAGCCTGGCGAATGGGAAACAGAGAGGGCCAGGCACGGGCGAGGCGTTTCACGCGGAACGGCCGGCACGGGGGCCGGCCGCTGCAAGGGCGGGGTTAGGAGGTGATGGAGGGCGGGTCTATAATGGCGGCCTGCGTTGAGGATGCGGCTGGGATTCGTTGGCGAGGTGGACATGGCGCTGCTGGGAGTGAACATCGATCACGTGGCGACGGTTCGGCAGGCGCGGCGGACGTACGAGCCCGATCCGGTGTGGGCGGCGGTGGAGGCCCAGCTTGGCGGGGCGGACGGAATCACCTTCCATCTGCGCGAGGATCGGCGGCACATCAACGACCGCGACGCCGAGTTGCTCAGGAAGACGGTGACGGCGAAGCTGAACATGGAGATGGCCATCGCCAGGCCGGTGGTGACGATCGCGGAGTCGTTGCGGCCGGATCAGTGCACGCTGGTGCCGGAGCGGCGCGAGGAGCTGACCACGGAGGGCGGGCTGGACGTGGTGAAGCTGTCGCGGCGGGTAGGTCCGGTGGTGGCGCGGCTCAGGCGGCGCGGGATCGAGGTGTCGGCGTTCATCGAGCCGGACACGGCGCAGATTTCGGCATCGGCGGAGGCGGGGTGCGACGCGGTGGAGCTGTGGACGGGCGGCTATGCCCATGCGAAAGGTCCGCGGCAGGTCAAGGCGGCGCTGGCACGACTGAGCAAGGCCGTGGAGCACGGGTTGAGTTGCGGGCTTACGGTGCATGCGGGGCATGGACTGACTTATACGAACGTGGCAGCGGTGGCGCGGATCGAAGGGTTCA
>CAYVVX010000270.1:6428-7232 GCA_964455315.1 uncultured Planctomycetales bacterium
GACATTCGATCGTGGCCCGGGCGGTGATGGTGGGGATGCGCGAGGCGGTGGCGGAGATGCGACGGCTGATCGCGGGATAGTCGGTGATGGCGAAGAAGAATGGAACAGGAGGAAACAGAGGAAACGGAGAAACCAACTGAGGATGCTGTTTTCCGAACGCCACGGTCGTCGGCGCCCTCTGCACGTAATCTGCGTCAGTCTGTGCTGCTATCCAACAGGTTCTTTGCAGGCCGAGAAGAAAAGATCTCGCGCAGAGACGCCGAGAACGCAGAGAAGATGGAGGATCTGAGATTTGAGATCTGAGACGGCAGGTCCGGCGTCATGGGGCCGGCTTTGGCGTTTGGATACAACGCACGGAGCATGAGTTCCGGCATCCTGTGGGGGAGAATCTTCGCGGGATTGAAAAACTCTGATCGATCGTCGTACAGATAAGGATGGATTCGGAGGTGCTTTCTCGGTTCACTCCGTTTCCTCCTGTTCATATCAGCTCTTGCTCCGGATTGGATGCGGGGGTGTTTTCATGACATGCGTGCTGGTCTGGCTGTGGGTGGCGGCTCTGGCCGTCGCTGCGCCGGGTGATGGCGGAGCGGTCACCTGGGAGCGCGCGGATGAGCTGCTGGTGACGGGGGAGTACGCGGAGGCGGCCAGCGCCTATGAGTCCCTGGGCAGGGAGGCGACGCGGACGGCGGACAAGGTGGCGACGGCCGTGGGCGGGGCGGATGCGCTGCGGATGATGGGCAAGTACGGGGCTGCCCTGGGGCGGCTGGAGGCGATTGATTTCGCGGATGATCGTCGCGGGGATGC
>CAYVVX010000271.1:0-7228 GCA_964455315.1 uncultured Planctomycetales bacterium
GCCGTCGGTGGCGACCAGCTCCAGGTCGGGCACCGGCTCCCCGATGGCGATGCGCCCCTGCGTCTGCCCGGGCGGCGGCAGCGCGGGCGTCTCGGCTTTGAGGGTGATCCGCGCATCGGTGGTGCCGGCGGCGAGGGTTTTGCGCACCGGGGCGCCGAAGCCGGGCTTGACGAAGCTGAAGTCGATGTCGCCGGGCGGAACGTGCGCGAAGGTGAACGTGCCGTCGGAGCCGACGATGGTGCGCATGCCCACCGATTCGTAGCCGCGCCAGGCCTCCAGCGCCACGCGCACCTCGGTCAGCGGGTCGCCTGCTTCATCCACCACCACGCCGGACACCTCCTGCCCAGCCTCCAGGGCCGCGTCCAGTTCCCGGGTGGCGCCGGTGGAAAGCTCGATTTCATGAACGCTCGGCGCGTAGTTGTTGTGCTGGAGCGTCAGCACGTTGTTGCCCGGCGGCAGCCCGATCAACTCATAACGCCCGTCCAGCCGGGTCCAGGTCATGGGCATGTCCCCGCGCAGCTTCCGCCCCGCCGCGATCCGCACGCCGATGATCGGCTGGCCCGTGGACTTGTCGGTGACCAGGCCCTTCAGCGACGCCGCCACCACGATCACGCGGCGAAGCTGCACGGTCTCTGTAGAACCGGTGCCCGCATGCGAGGCATCCTCTCCGTCGGATACATTCTGGGTCGCCGGCGGCTCCGCGGCCTCGCCCGCCGGCCGGCCGGCGGGGTCCAGCGGCAGCGGATCGGAGAACTCGCTCTCGCGGACGTAGCGTTCGCCGCTCAGGCGCAGACGCACGGCGACGGCGTCGGCGCCCATGCCGCGGATCCTGGCCTTGCCATGCTCATCGGTCAGCGCGTAAAGGTAATTCCGCGTCGGCTCCACGAAGGTCTCGACGTTCACCTCCGGCGCCGGGTCGCCCTCGTTGGTGACCACGGTCAGGTCGATCAGCCGCTCGGGGCGCAGGGCGATGGTTGTCTCGGCGGTATCGCCGGTCACCTCCACCTGCTTCCGCTCGATGGCGAAGCCCTCGGCGGTGGCCACGAGCATGGCCTGCCCGCGGAAAACGCTGTCCAAACTGAACTCGCCCCGGTCGTCGCTGGTGGTGTTGAGCTGCCGGCCGCCCGTCTGGCATTTGATGGCGGCGCCGGCTACAGGTCGCCCGCCCTGCGCGGCGGTGACCCGGCCGGTCAGCTTCGCGGCGCCTTCCAGGGTGACGTCGATGAAGGGCGGATTGTCCTCGTCGGTGGGGTCGACCTCGAAGACCTGGCTCTGGTAGCCGTCGCGGATGATGCGCACCCGCACCGGCCCGTCGACCGGCTCCGGCAGCCGCATGGACACCTCGCCGAAGCCGTTGGTGAGAATCATCGCCAGCGGCTTGTCCTTCTCGCCGGAGTCCAACGACTCCAGCCGGACGGTCACATCCTCGATGCCGCCGCCGAAGTGGTTGAGCACCATGCCCTCGATGAGCTGGCCGGTCGGCTCGGGCCCGTCCTCCCCGGGCGCCGGCTCGGCGACCGCGGGACCATCGGGCGGCGATGCGGCGCCGCTGTCATCCTCCGCGGCCGGGACCGGTGCGGAGAGCGTCAGCAGGAGCATCACGACGAAGCGAGGCAGAATGAAGTCGCGCATGGTCGCAGACCCCCGCAGAAACAAGTCGTGTCCGTGCATGATCCACTATACCGCGACCGCGTGGCGGCGGGCAAAGCGGTATCGGCCCCCGCGCGCATGAAAAGACCCGGTGACCTCACAGCACCAGGTCCGAGGAGTACAGGTTTGGAATGCGATCCGGGCGCGATCAGGCCGCGCGGCGGCGGCGCGCGAACGGCAACGCCAGTGCCAGCAGTGCCAGGGTAGCCGGCTCGGGCACGTACTCGATCTTCAGGTCGTCGAGGTAGAAGTTGAGCATGTCCGTGCTGCCCAGGGTGGGGTTATCGACGGCGAAGGTGTGCTGGAGGATAAAGATCATCTTGTTGGGGAACTGCGTCCCGGAGAGGATCTCGAAATCATCCATCCACACGCCGAAGCTGTGGTTGACGTTGCCCTTGGGATCGAACTCCGCGAAGGACGAGTTGCCGCTGCCGCCGAGCCACTCGGTCACCGCGAACGCGGGGCGGAAGCGGGCCTGACTGTAATCATCCGGCGTGGCGCTGCCGGAGGTCTCGATGCGCAGGTCGGCGGTGATGCGGAACGGGCCGCTGGTCGGCGCCGGTCCGCCGAGATCCTGGACGAACTGAGCAAAGTCGGTCGCTCCGAAGGGATTGTTGCCGTTGGAGGCATGCAGCGGGAACAGCCAGCCGTCGCCGTCCGGATCAGTCGGGTAGCCGGGGACGGCGTAACGCTGTGAACTGGCTCCCTCGTTGACGATGGTGGACTCCTGGGCGTAGAACGACGGGATGCCGTAACCGGCACTCCTGAGGTTCTCACCCACCGGGCCCAATCCGTGGTTGACGAACGCTTCCAGCGAGCTCCACTGCACCACCACGCCGAAGCTCGGTGCGGCGGCCAGGGCGAAAACTCCCCAGGCCACGGCAACTGGTTTGACCGGATTCATGCCCTTTCCTCCTTCTGATTCAATCGACGAGGAAGCCTTGTCTCCGAAATGCGAGTGAACACCGGACCCGGTGCCGGAACAAAGACCGATCATCCGATCCGAGCGGAATCCGTCGAACAGAACCACACGACAGGGGGAGGTGCATCTTTCCCAACACCCCTGATCTGATAATAACCGAACCTGAGCGGACTTCTCCGCCAAGAGAGAATATTTGACTGTGATTGGTACAAACAATCACTCTTGGGAGCCACACTGTGACCGTGGACCTCCTGGAACGGTGGAACGATTCAGCCCAACTCAATCATAAAATACTGTCAAATAACATATTAAGATCAATCGCCCGCCTCGTGTCTGCTCCCGGGCGACCCCATACAGACGGTTTGCCGATTCACGCATCCGGTCGGATACGCGTAGAATGCGCGAAAACTGATCGGCCGATTCTGTTTTAACAGGACAGAACTGCTGGCTGCTCGCCTGGCGCCCCATCGGCGGCTCGGGCTGCGCATCCCCGCAGCGCCGGGCTCACCCCGGCGACCGGCCCGACGAACCCCGCCCGCTTCCGGAGGATTGAAGCCATGCGCGCGACGCTCATCATCGCCCTCAGCACCGCGACCGCGTGCCCCGCGCCGGCGCCCCCGCCGTTCTGCCCGTGTCGGCGGCGATCTTCTCTCCCGCGGTCATCACCAAAGCAGGATTCGCCAGCGCCGCCAGCAGGCCCAGGCCTCCCAGCACCAGGGCGAGGATGCCGATGACCGTCGTCGCGGTGCGTTTCCTGTGGACCGGCAGGGTGGCATAGGGCAGGTCCAGCGGTGGTTGCGTATTGGGGTAGTCCATGAAGAGCCTCCACACGTGACTGCGTGCCGGCGGGCTCACGCGAGGCCTCGCTGCCCGGTCAGACCATACAAGTACGATCCCGGCCGCCGGGCGTGGCAACGGTCTGTTTTCGGATTCGCCCGCCGGAAGTATGATGGACCGCTGTCCCCCACGGAGGCCGGTGGTGATCAGCTTCGCGATTCAGAGCGGCTCGAACGGCAACTCGATCTACGTCGAGGCCGGGGACACCCGCCTGCTCTTTGACGCCGGCGTGTCCGGCTCCTGCGCCGAGCGGCGCATGGGCGAGCATCACCGCGACATCCGCGACGTCGACGCGGTGCTCATCTCCCATGACCACATCGACCACGTCCGCGGGGCCGGCGTCTTTCAGCGCAAGTTCGGACTGCCCGTCTACATGAGCCGGAAGACGCAGGCGGCCATTACCTGCGACCTGGGCCCCATGACCAACGTTCGGAACTTCCGCGTCGGCGAGCCGCTGTGGTTCAACGGCGTGACCGTGCACACGCTGCCCACCCCCCACGACGCCGCCGACGGCGCGGTCTTCGTCGTCGAACATGACGGCAGGCGACTGGGCATCCTCACCGACCTGGGCTACCCGTTCACCGACCTCTACCAGCTCCTGCCCACGCTCGACGGCTGCTACCTGGAGAGCAACTACGACCCGGAGATGCTGCGCAAGGGCCCCTACCCGTATCACCTGCAGCAGCGCATTTCCGGCGGGCGGGGGCATATCTCCAACGGCCAGTCGGCCGAGCTGGTCCGCACCGCCTGCCGCCGGCTCAAGTGGGTGGCGCTGTCTCACCTCAGTGAAGACAACAACGAGCCGGAGCTGGCCCTGGAGACCCATTGCCGCCGCGTCGGGCGTGAGTTCGCGTTCACCGTCGCGTCGCGATACGGGGTCAGCGAGATGATGACGTTGTGAACGAATGCTCCGGCGAAGATTAACAACAATGGTTACCCGGTAGCGATGCATGACCATTGAAGACTTAGATTCGCCGCCCGGACAAATCACCCTGCCGCGGCTGACCCGCTGGGTGCTTTGTGTCTTTCTTCTGACTTTTCTGATGGCCCGCCTGATCGTCCTGCTGATCATGACCCGGCGCATTCCTGATCTGTACCTGCACCTGGGCGGAACGCACATCCACCACCTCAACTACGGGATTTTCCTGCTGTCCGGCGTGGGCGGGTATCTCCTCTGGCGTCGCCCGAACGGCAAAAGAGTCTATGTGCCCGCCACCATCTACGCCGTGGGGCTGGCCTTGACCTTTGACGAATTCGGGATGTGGATCCATCTCGGCGGCCCCTACTGGCAGCGGGCCAGCTTCGACGCGGTCGTCATCATCGCCGCGATCCTGTTTCTCATTACTGTGAGTCCCTCCGCACGCCGACTCCGTCCTCTCCACGGTATCGTCGCCTTGCTCCTGGTGGTAAGCCTCCTTTGGGCCGGGTGGCTTTCCTGGCGCGTACTGTCCGCGGCCGAGCGGGGTCTGTCGCCGCGGTTCGAGCAGATCGAACGCCAATCGCCGGTATAATCCCAGCACCAAACGCCCCCGGTGGCGTCATTGAGACCACCCGCGGGCATCGAGGGAGTCTTGCATGGCACTGAAACTCAATCCCGTCCAGCGCCGCGTGTTCGGCGTTCTCATCGAGAAATCGCTGACCACCCCGGGCAGCTATCCGCTGACCGTCAACGCGGTGGTCACCGGATGCAACCAGCTCACCTGCCGCGACCCGGTCATGGCCATCAGCGACGGCGAGGTCGGCAAGGCCCTCCACGACCTGCAGCTTCTCGACCTCGTCTGCCTCGCGCCGCCCGACTCCCACGCCCGGGCCAACCGCTTCCAGCACCTCGCCGCCAAACGGTTCGGCTGGACCCCCCACGAGCAGGCGGTCATGGCCGAACTGCTCCTCCGCGGCCCGCAGACGGTCGGGGAGCTCAAGGGCAACGCCTCGCGCATGCGCAGCATCCCGGACATCCAGGGCGTCTCCGCGGTCATCGAGGAGCTGTCCCGTCGCGACCCGCCGCTGGTTCGCGAACTGCCCCGGCAGCCCGGCAAGTCCACCGTCCGGTTCGATCATCTGCTCTATTCCGATAATGAGGCCCCGCCGGCACCGCCAGCCGCGACCGCCGCATCCGCCCCGCGACAGGAAGACCCGGCACTGTCGGCCGGCATCGCAGAACGCCTGGCGCGTCTCGAGGAAGAGGTCGCACTGCTCCGCCGGCAGGTGGCCGCCCTGCAGGATGGGGCGCCCGCTTCTGAGTGAGACGACCTGGCCCGGACGTGGCGGAACCGTTGGCCCTATGGTGAGCGTCCAGGGCCGGGCCTTCCTCGTTGCGGCCGGAGGCACGTCCCGGGTATCATGGATTCCAAGATAATTCCCGATCGACCATGATCGGCAATTCATGCCCAGGGAACAACACGCCGAGGGAGACGCACCATGCTCAAGGTGCCCGCAATGCGCGGAAGAGCCACAGGGTTCACGCTCATCGAGATCCTGGTGGTCGTGGCCATCATCGCCCTGCTGATCGCCATCCTGCTTCCGTCGCTGAGCATGGCCAGAGAGGCGGCCCGGGCCAGTGTCTGCGGCAGCAACATGAAGCAGGCCGTCGCCGGCGCCCTGACCCATATCCTCGAAAGCGGCATGCGCAGCGAACGGGTGAGCACGAACTTCGGCTGGGCCACGCCCTCGTTTCGCGTCAACGCCAATGAAGGCAAGATCTTCACCTGCCCCAGCGATCCCTTCCCCAGACCACTGCCGGCATTGCAGGTATACACCATCCCGGCCGGAGGCGGAATCGATCGAAGTCGCGGAGCGTCCAGTTCTGACGGTGTTTTCAATCGTAACCGACGCCTGGACAATGTGACCTGGGAGCTGGACATCCAGGACTCCGTGGATGCCACTCGGCTGGGATACGATGCAGACGATAATCCCGATGACATTGATCTACTTCTGAGCTATTCGGCTAACCCCGGGAGCAATTCGGCCGATGTGCAGCTCAAGGGATACGAATCAAGACTCGATTTCGCGGTGACCGATCACAAGGGGAAGATGATCTGGAGCAGCGCGGCGGGCTCCGTGGGTCAGATCGCTCGGTTCTCACTCCTGTGGATGAGTTATGGCGCCAACGCCTCCGCCGGCCTGAAAACCGCCAAGGGCAGTCCCGCCCTGATTTTAGAGACTCCCAAACCCGGTATCTTTCCCCAGAGCCTCAACGCCATCGACCCGGATGGTAAGCAGCAGTCGCAGCGCGCCGACGACCTGATCGCCACCAGCAGCCGCGGGACGCCTCTACGCTTCCGGCACGGCGACCGGGCCAACGATCCCCGCCTGGCGGGCGGGAACTTCACCCCGACCGACAGGAGCAAATTCGGCACCAGGCCCGATCCGGACTATACGCCCAGTTCGCGCATGAATGTCGGGTTCCTCGACGGACATGTCGAAAAGCTGCACTACGGCAGCATGATTGGCCCGGCACCTGCCGCCGACAGCAGCGGTAACCTCCGGTGGAATCGTGCCTTATGGCTCGGCACGGGGCGCGGCACCGAGCAGGGCTATTGACCGATCCTGCTTCGACCGGAATCGGTCTGAATTCGCCACACCACGGGTCATCACCACGGCGACTGGCCGCCAGGGGCAGCGGCGCATCATTTCCTTGCACTGCTATCGATCAGAATCTTCGCCTCGCGCAAAGATTCTCCACCACGGGATGCCGTAACTCATGTTCCAGACCCTGGATATGAACGCCAGAGCCGGGTCCGAAACGCCGGATCTGCCGTCTCCAATCTCAGATTTCAGGTTTTGGATCTCAGATCTCAAATCACCAATCTCAGATCTCAT
>CAYVVX010000272.1:0-870 GCA_964455315.1 uncultured Planctomycetales bacterium
GTCGCGCCCGGTGCCCAGGGTGAAGGCGATGGTGCGCTCTTCGCCGGGGCCCAGGGTCAGCGGCGCCTGGAACGCGGCGCAGGGGTCCAGCCCGGCGCCCAGCCGGTTGCTGAGCCGCTGACGTTCCAGCGCCGCCGGGGCGGCCGCCGACCCGTTGCGTCCCAGGAATTCAAGGCGATCACCGGTGACGGTGCGGGTGGTCTCGGTGCAGCACACGAAGCTGACCATGTGGGTGAAGTCGCCGTTGTAGTGATTGCGCAGCAGCAAGGCCTGGCCGCCGTGGTCCAGTTCGCTGACCAGGTGCTGGGCGAAGCGGCTGCGCAGGTCGCCGAGCACCGCCTCCCAGTAACCGAACAGCGATACCTGGCGGGCGGTGTCGGAGGTGTTGCGCACCTTGAGCCGGTACACCTTGACCGGAGCATCGACAGGCACGAAGACGTGCAACTCGGACTGCAACTGGCTCTCGGCGTGCTCAAACACCGAGTAGCCCAGCCCGTGCCGGGTGACGTAGCCGCTCCGGCCGCGGGCCGGCAGCGGTGTCGGCGACCAGAACCGGCCGGACTCGTCATCGCGGATGTACAGGGCCTCGCCGGCGGTGTCACAGATGGGATCATTGTACCACGGGGTGAGGCGGAACTCGTGGGCGTTTTCGGCCCAGGTGTAGCCGCCGCCGCTCTCGGTGACCACGGTTCCAAAGCGAGGGTTGGACATCACGTTGGACCACGGTAACGGCGTGTTCACGCCCGGGCGCAGCAGCATCACGTATTCGCGCCCGTCGCGGGTGAAGCCCCCGATACCATTGAAGTACATCAGGTCGCGCGGGCCCGCATCGGACTCGGCGGGCACGCTGCGCTGGCGGCGCTTCGCCGG
>CAYVVX010000272.1:880-7222 GCA_964455315.1 uncultured Planctomycetales bacterium
AGCCGCGGCGGCGAAGGCTGCGGCAGGCTGCGAACCCGAAGCTGCTCCTCCAGTCCGCCGTCGGTATCGCGCAGGACCACGCGGGCCACGGACTCCAGCAGCACGCGGTCCTCCTCGGACATCTGCTCCGACCTGCGGACGAAGATGCCGCCGCGCTGATCGAGCAGGTGAGCTTCGGTGCCGACGGCGATCATCCCCATGATGCGGTCGAACACGGCCTGCTGATAACCGCCGGACTCCTCGATGAGGATGACCAGGTCGTTGATCAGCCCCTTCATGTGCCAGTAGGCGTGGGCCCGCAGCGCGTCGCGCACCAGCCCCATGTTGCGATGGTCGCTCGTGCTGACCAGCACCAGCGGCAGGTCGCCGGAGATGGAGTGTCCCCACAGGCCGGACTGCCCGCGGCGATTGCGGGCCAGCACCGCCGGCGCCGCCCGCAAGGCCGGGTTCACATACACCACCGATCCGGCCAGGCGCCCGAAGAGCTGGGCCTGCGATTCGGTGGCACTGAGCATCCGCAGGACCACCTCGCTGTGGGTGGTGGCCAACTCGAACACGCGGGTGGCGAAGCGGCGGTCCTGATACTTGTCGATGAGGGCCCGGGCGGCCTCGGCGCTGGGGGCGATGCCCAGGATCAGGTCGATGCGCGCGGAGCCGTCCGGGGGCAGGTTGATGATCCGCTGAATGGCCACAATGGGATCCAGCACCGCACCCTCGGTGCCGGACAGTCCCGAGCGCCCGCGGAGCGCCTGCGGCGACGCCGGGCTGTGGCCGCGGCCGATGAACTTCGCCCGGTCGGTCTCGAAGGTCGGCGCCGACGCCGACTCGGCCCGCACGATCTGGATGTGGAACAGGTGCTGCGGGCGCTCCTCCGGCGAACGGGCCCGGCGGGTGCACAGGATGGCCTGCCGGCCGGGCAGCACCTGGGTCTGCACGAACAGCTTGCTGAACGCCGGGTGGGCGGCGTCGGCGGCCGCGGGAGCCAGCACCACCTCCGCATAACTGGTCACCTCGATGCTCCGTCGGCGATCGGAGCGGTTGGTGATGATCACCCGGCGCATCTCGATGTCGTCCTCGGGCGAGACGGAGATCTCCATGCGCGTCTCGATGCCGTTGTCCAGCCGGCGGAACTCGGCATGCCCCTGGGAAAAGACCGCCTCGTAGCGCTGCGGCTTGGTGCCGGTGGGCTGGTAGCCGGCCGACCACAGCTCGTCGGTGGCGGTGTCGCGCAGGTAGCAGAAGAAGCCGCTGTGGTCGCGGGTGGCGTCCTGGCTCCAGCGGTACATGGAGACGTCGTTCCAGCGGCTGTAGCCGCCGCCGGCGTGGCTGACCATGACGTGGTAACGCCCGTTGGAGAGCAGGTGGACCTGCGGCGAGTCGCCGGCCGGGTCGTTGAAGATCCTTAAGGTGGTTCCACCCTCTTCAGGGCGGCCGGACAGCGGGGCCCGCTCGCTGGACCGCGGCGAGACCGGCTCGGACAACCGCGGCACGCGCTCATGGAGCAGCAGCTCGGCGGCCCGGAACCCGGCGTCGCCCAGGAACCGCCGTTGCATGGGGCGGTCCAGCAGGGTATACGCCAAAGCCAGCAGGGTCATGCCCTCATGATGGGCCATGAAGCAGCGCACGGGGGCGGATTGCTGCCCGCGCTTCAGGCGGGCCGGGGTGAAGTCGATGGATTCGAAGAGCCCGTAGCGCCCGGTGAAGCCCATGTCCACCAGCCTGCGCAGGTTGTCGTGAGCCTCCACCGGAACCACCATGGCCGCCAGAGCGCTGGCGTACGGGGCGATGACCAGGTCGTCAGCGAGCCCGCGCTTGAAGCCCAGCCCGGGCACGCCGAAAGCCCGGTACTGGTAGGTCTGCTGGGCGTCGACCAGGTTGTAACAGGATTCCGAGATGCCCCAGGGCACGCGGTGCTCCCGCCCCCAGGCGATCTGACGGCGGACCATGCCGATATAGGTGTCGTCCAGCAGGGTGTTCTCATAGGTGGGCATGACCAGCAGCGGCATGAGGTACTCGAACATCGAGCCGCTCCAGGACAGCAGCGTCGGGCGGCCGGCGATGCGGGTCACCGAACGGCCCAGCGCGAACCAGTGATCCTGGGGAAGCTGCCCGTCGGCAACCGCCAGGTAGCTGGCCAGCCGGGCCTCCGACGCCAGCAGATCGTAGAAGCTGGCGTCGATGCGCCGGTCGGTCACGTGATAGCCGACGGACAGCAGGTTGCGACCCGGGTCGTACATGAAGCTGAAGTCCATCTCCGCCTGCGTCCGGCAGCGCCCGGCAAGTTCGCGCAGATCCCCGATCCGCTCCCGGGCCGCCTCGGAGCCCTGGCGGACGGTGTCGACAAGCTGGCCCAGCCAGCCGCGGGCCTCCTGGAGCAGGTTCGCATCGTCGCCGGTCAGCTCGGATTCCATTTCCGTGATCAACCCCACGGCCTGGTCGGCGAGGCGGGCCTGCTCGTGGAGCGTGCGATGCTGATCCAGGTCGGCCAGCAGCCGGCGCAGGTTGTCCCCGCGCCGGGCCTGCCCGTCGGAGACGATCTTCCACAACCGCTCTTCGGCGATCTGCAGGGTCAGCCAGGGGGCCAGCTCCAGCACGTCCGCGCGCATATCGCGGCACTGGTCCTCGAACCGCCGGGCCCACCAGCGCAGCTCTTCACTGGTTCCGGCCGCGCCGGTGTGCCCGAGGATGTCGGCCGCGCCGAGAATCAGCCAGTCCAGCCAGGTGAGGATGTTGGAAAGCTGCGCGGGCATCGCCGCCGAAAGGCCGACCAGCCGTTCGATGACGCGGGCGGCCTGCGGACTGCCGCCGGTCAGCATCCCCTCGGTACCGGTGCGCGTGCCGCGGGCTTCCTCGAGCATGACGCGGAGGGTGTCCTGTAACCCCTGTCCCGCCGCGGTGGTCAGAATCGGTCGGTGGATCAGTTCTTCCAGGCCGACGGCGAGCGTGCGCAGGTGGGCGGCGAAATTGCCGTTATCCACCGAGGAGATATACAGCGGATCGAGCGTGCGCAGCGTGCGCGTGTCATACCAGTTGTAGAGGTGTCCGCGATGGCGCGGCAGCCGCTCGATGCTGGAGAGCATCTGCTGCAGGCGGCCGATGACCTGGGCCGCGGGCATGTAACCGAAGTCGTACGCCGCCAGGTGACACAGCAGACCGACCCCGATGTTGGTCGGCGAGGTCCGCCCGGCGACCAACGGCTGTGGAATCTCCTGCAGGTTGTCGGGGGGCAGCCAGCTATCCTGAGGCCCGACCAACTCTTCGAAGTACCGCCAGGTACGGCGGGCGATCGAGCGCATGAAGGCCTGCTGCTCGACGGAAAGCTCGACCCGCCGATCGGCGACCGGCCGGCTCAGCCACCAGGCGACCAGCGGTCCGCACAGCCACACCGCCAGCAGCGGCGCCGCCACCGGCAGCGCAGCCGGATTGGCCAGGGCGATGATCGGAACCACGGCCAGGCTGATGGCCGGTGCCGCCCACATCTCGCTGAGGAAGCCGCCCAGATCGCGTCGCTTGGTGGCTTCGGCGGTCGCGGCGGTCTGCCACTCCAGCAGTCGGGTGTGGCTGCGGTAAAGCCGATTGAAGGTGCGGACGATGGCGTCAACGTACAGCACCGCCTCGAACGGCAGCCAGGCGATTTCCAGCCCGAGTTGGCCCATTTGCCGGAGGATCGGGCCGCGGATCCCGCGCAGATGCAGGAGGCGCGGCAATATCTGCGGGCGGTCCACCACCTGGTGAAGGATGCGAACCGCGGTCGGCGCCGCCATCAGCCCCAGGGTCAGCAGCGTCCAGACCAGCGGGTTGGGCAGCAGCAGCCAGCCCAACAGCAGCATGAACATCTGCGTCATCGGCAGGAGGCTGCGGCGGAGGTTATCGAAGATCTTCCAGCGCGAGAGCGTGGACAGGCCGCTGGGGATCTTCTGGTTTTTCGGATGCGGCGGGCAGCGGCGCAGCCAGTCGGCGATCTGCCAGTCGCCGCGCGTCCAGCGGTGCCGACGGCTGGTCTCGACCAGGTAGGACGCGGGATGATCCTCGATCAGTTCGACATCGCTGATCAGGCCCGAGCGGGCATAGCAGCTCTCCAGCAGGTCGTGGCTGAGGATGCGGTTGTCCGGGAACCGCCCGGCCAGGGCCCGCTCGAAGGCGTCCACATCGTAGATACCCTTGCCGATGAACGAGCCTGCGCCGAACAGATCCTGGTACACATCGGATACTTCGCGCGTGTACGGATCGATACCCGCGTCGCCCGCGAACAGCCGGGTGAACAACGACCACCGCGAGCTCCCCAGGCTCACCGACACCCGCGGCTGCAGGATGGCGTAGCCTTCGACGACCTGCCCGTTGCTCTCGTTGAACACCGGACGGTTCAGCGGATGGGCCATGGCCCCGGCCAGTTCCCTGGCCGCGTCGCGCGGCAGGCGGGTGTCGGCGTCGAGGGTGATCACGTAGCGGACACCCTGCAGGCCGGTCAGGTCGCCGACCACGCGCGAGAACTGTTCCTGACCGCCGCCGCGCAACAGCCCGTTAAGCGCGGCGAGCTTGCCCCGTTTGCGCTCGTAGGCCATCCACACCCCTTCCTGCTCGTTCCACAGGCGCGGGCGATGCATCAGGTAGAACACGCAGGACCGACCGCCGGCGTGGCGGCGGTTGAGCTCCTCGATCCCGCTGGCGGCCAGGTCGAGCAGTTTCCCGTCGTCGGGCATGGTTTCCCGGGCGGCGTCGGCGAAGTCGCTGAGCAGCACGACGAAGAGGTTGGCGTCGCGATTGGACAGGTAATGCAGCTCGAGCTGCTCGAGTTGCCGGGCAACCTGGGCTTCGCTGGTCAGCATGGTCGGCACGGCCACCGCCGTCCGGTGCTCGTCGGGAATACCCGCGGTGAAATCGAGCCGCGGCAGCGCCCGCGGACGCAGTGCCACCGTGGCCAGCCAGTTGAGCAGCCCCACCGCCGCATGGGCCCCGGCAAACAGCGCCGGCAGGCTCAGCAGCGGAACCAGCCACGCCGGCACACCGGCGGTCCAGGCGATCTTCCCGGCCAGCACCGCCACCGCCGCGCCGATGACACCGATGGCGGTGAGGTACACGGCCGCGGCGGCGGGCCGCGCCGTCTCGCGCAGTGTATCCAGCCAGAGGAATCGGCAGTGCGCGCCGCGGACCAGGCGTATTCGCCCGCGATCGACCAGGTAATACCCGACGTGAATGCGGCGGACGTCATCGAGTCCCGCGGCCTGCGGCTGCGAAGCCATCTCCACCACCCTGCCCGCAACTTCCTCCTCGCTCAGCGGACTGCGCCGGGCGATGCGTTCAATCGCGTGGCGGTAGTGGTCCCGGGTGGCGGGATCCATCCGGCTGTAGATGCCGGCCGGATCGGTCCTGAGCATGGCCTCGACCACGCTGCGCAGCTCGACAAACTCGCGCCAGTCGATGGCGTTGAGCCGGCGCATGCTGCCGATGCTGTTGCTGATCGAGACCTGGTCGGCGGCCTGGCTCTGGCTCTCGGCGGCGACCAGTTGTTCGATGGTGTGGCCCTGCTCGAAGACGCGTTGTTCGATCCAGGTCAGGGCGATGCTGGTGGCTTTCGAGCGGGTGCCCAGGAGCTGGGTGAACTCGGTGATGTAGGCGCTGCTCAGCGGCGGCTTGGCCCGGGCCATGTCGGCCAGGGTCAGGATCACCGACGCCGGATCGCGCTCGGCGGTCTTGTTGAGCTGGCCGGCCCAGTGCGCGGCCTGATCGCGATCCCGCCGCCGGCTGGCGATGCGCACGGCGACCCGGCGGAGGTTCTCGATCAACGCCAGGCGGAGCATGATGGGAATGGCCCACAGCTCGCCCAGCGTCAGCGTGCAGACCGACTGGTACGAGGCGATGGCCCGGTTGAGATTCTCCAGGTCAATACGCCCGTCGACGTGGCTGATCAGCTCCAGCGCCAGTTCGTAGATCCGCGGATGACCGGCCAGCGGGCCGCCGGCCAGCCGCGGCAGGGTTCTGCTGTAGCCGCGCGGCAGGTGGCGGCGGACCAGGCGGATCTGGTCCTCGATCAGGTAGAAATTGTCCAGCAGCCACTCGGCCGCCGGGGCCAGGCGGAGCCCGCGCGTAGAGGCATCAAGAACCAGGGTGTGGACGTAGCGGAGAACGCGCTCGTTTTCATCCAGCCGGCCCAGGAGCATGTCCCGGCCGGACCACGGGCTGATCTGCTGGCTGGCGGCCCGGGCCCGGGCGTGCTGTTCGAGCTGCGGCGAACTGAACAGCTCGGCCCGCAGGGGCGGATCGGCGGCGGCGGTCGTGACCAGCCGCCCGTCGCCATCGCGCGAGAAATAAGCCCGCACCCGGTCGAACAACCCCGGCGGGGCC
>CAYVVX010000273.1:0-5561 GCA_964455315.1 uncultured Planctomycetales bacterium
CTGCTCGCCACGGGCGATGTCGTGCTCGAAGGGGTGGTCATCGATGTCGATCGCATGATGCAGACCGGGGATCTCACCCAGAACTTCCTGCTCCAGGAAGGAGACATCGTCTACGTGCCGCCGACCCCGCTGGCCTGGGCCGGACTGCGGATGCAGGACGTGCTCTTCCCGGTCCAGAACGCGCAGTCGCTGTACAGCGCGCCGATCAGCTTTATCGCGGCGACGGACTACTACAAATCCCGCGGCAACAGCACCACCGTGGTCAGGTTCTCCAACAACGAAGGCGATTAGAGGCAGTGATCAAGCCCATGAGCACAACCGGCAGTCCGCTATATGTGGGCCCCCGCCCGGGGCTCGGCCGCCAGGAGCCGACCGAGGTCGACGCGCGGCAGTTGCTGGGTCGCATCCTGCAGGTGCTCAGCCGGCGGCGCTGGCTGTTCATCCTCCCGGCCCTGACCACCATGATCGTGATCCTGGGGGTGAGCCTGTTCCTTCCCCGCGAGTACTCGGTGTCGACGCTGTTCGAGCGTCGTGACGACGCGGTGGTGACCACCCTGATCATGAGCAACAGCCCCTACTCCTTTACCACACTGAGAAAGTCCCTGGAGGACGATCTCCGCGGATACAACGTCCTCAGCAATGCGGTCGACCAGGTCGGGCTGACCCGGGATCTGGATCGGGACGAAGCCGGGGAACTGACCGCCGCCGGGCGCGTGCAGCGGCAGATGCTTCTGGAGAAGCTCGCCGGGCAGATCACCGTGCGCGTCAAGGAGCAGAGCGATACGTTGGACACCATCCAGCTCTTCTACATGGGCGACGATCCGGAAACCGGCAAGAAGCTGCTCACCCAGCTCCGGGAGAATTATTTCACCCTCATGCGGGGCAAGATCCGCGACCTGCTGGAGCGTTCCCGGGACTTCTTCCGGGATGAAGCCCGCGAGCGCCAGGAGGCGGTCGCCAAGCTGGTCTGGAGCCAGATCCAGTTCTCCAGCCAGCATCCCGGCGTGCGCCCCGACGACCACGATGCTCTCGACGGGCAGTACCTGGCCGGCAAGGTGGCACTGGAGAACCTCGCCCGCGACCGGGGTCAGGCGCTGAGCCAGATCACAGCCCGCAAGGAGCTGATCGACAGGATCGACGGGCTTCCCGGGGCCGAGATCCAGCAGCCGCCCCCGCCGCCTGAACAGATCCCCAATCCGATGCGCAACGCGATCACGGACACCATCGAGCAGCTTCGCAAGCAGATCGTCGAAGCCAAGGCCCTCCGGGGCATGACCGATCAGCATCCGCACATCCAGGATCTTCAGCGCCGCATCGAGCTGCGCGCGGCCGAACTGGAGAGTTTGCCCGAGCTGGTGGCGGCTCCTCCAACGCAGACGGCCGGAGCGGTGCCTCCGCTCCGCCCCTACGAAGCCGACCGCGAGCGCGTGCTCATGGAGATCAGGACGCTGGAACAGGTGGTCACCAGCATCGATGCCGACATCGAAGCCCAGCAGGTGCAGCTCACCCAGATCGAGCAGGAGATGACCATGCTCCTGGAGCGCCGCGAACAGTACATGACCCGCGAGCAGGCGCTGCAGAACGCACGCACCGATCTCCAGGTCTGGAACGGTCATGCGGAGGTGCTGGATCGCGTGCTGGTCGCGGCCACGGCCGACCGCGGCATCCAGTTCACGACCATTGAAGAGGCCCGCGGCGGTTCCAGGCCGCGATCGCCGACGCTGTCCGGCGTGTACATGCTGACCGTGGGCCTGGGCCTCTCGCTGGGCGCGGTGCTGGTCTTCCTGGCCGAGGTATTCGACCACTCGATCCGTCATCCGGCCCGCGTCCGCCAGCTCGTGGGGCTTGCGGTGCTGGGCACGATCGAGGAACTCCGCCGGCCTTCCGCGGCGGCGCGATGGACACGCCGTTCGCTGCTGGTGGGCGTGACCTCGGTGCAGGTGGCGTTGATCGCCGGACTGGGTGTGCTGGTTTACGTGAGCCTGCTGATGCCGACGACCTACGACCGGATCGCGCCGCGGCTGAGCGGGCTGGCCCCCTGGTAAGCGGACGCGACGGCCAGGAGCCGTCGCAAGTGACGTGATCGAGGCATGAATCAACTGATCCTCAGCGGCTGACGAGTCAATCATGGGACGTATCGCAGAAGCATTGAGACGGGCGCAGCAGGAGCGAAGTCGGCGGCTCTCCGAGGAGGCGACGCCGGACCCCTGTGAGTCGTCCAGCCGGGAACCCTCGCCGGGCGGGGCTCGCACCGCCGCCGATGACATCCTGCCCGAGCCGCCGGAAGTGGTTCAGCCGTTCGTGACACATTCCCCGCCGCTCACGCCGGAGATGATCGGTGCACAGGTGGAAGCACTGCATCACCCGTCGAGTGCGATCGCGGAACGCTACCGGGCGGTCCGCACCCGCCTGATCAGCGCCAACCCGACCGGCAACCCCAGGGTTCTGGCCGTGGCCAGCAGCATCGCCGGAGAAGGCAAGACGGTGACCGCAGCCAACCTGGGCTTCAGCCTGGCCGAGCTGCGCCAGCTACGCGTCCTGCTCATCGACCTCGACTTCCGCACCCGCGGGCTGAGCCGCCTGTTCGGTGCGGCGGATTCGCCCGGGGTGGCCGAACTGCTTCGCGGTGAAGCGAAGCTGGTGGAGGTGAGCCGTCCGCTGGTGCGCTCCAACTGCCTGTTCGTTCCGGCCGGCGATCCGAAGGAATCCAGCGCCACCGACCTGCTGGGCAGCAGCGCGGCGACCGCGATGTTCCGACAGGTGCAGGAGCGGTTCGATTACACGCTGCTGGATACGCCGCCGGTGGAAACCTCCGCGGACATCGGCCTGATCGGTCCGCTGTGCCACGCGGTGCTGATGGTCATCCGCATGAACCACACGCCGGAATCGCTGCTCTGCCGCAGCGTCCGCCAGCTCCAGGCCAGCCAGATCCCCGTGGCCGGCTGCATCCTCACCGGGTACAGCGAGTCGGCGCTGAACTTCAACGAGACACACGAATACTTCGAACCGGTCGGTTGAGGGGGATGATGAGCGTCGAGGTACGACAACTGCGGCCGGAAGACGAGGAGGCATGGAGGGATTACGTCTCCGTCCATCCCGAAGGCACGGTGTTCCACACGCTGGCCTGGCGTGACAGCGTGTCCGACGCGTTCGGGCATGAGCATGTCTACCTCGGGGCGTGGCGCGGGCCGTCGCTTTGCGGTGTCTTTCCGCTGACCCGCATCAGCAGTCGTTTGACCGGGACCCTGCTGGTCAGCATCCCCTACGCGGTCTACGGCGGCACGCTGGCGGACGACGAGGAAACTCACCGGGCACTGCTCGATTATGCCTGTGTACACGCCGAGAGCATCCGCGCTCAATGGCTGGACATCCGCTCGATCCGGCAGCACTGGCCTGAACTTCCGGTCGTGAAGCGCTACGTGACCTTCCGCAAGCCGCTGCCCGGCGATCCGGGTGAGGTGCTGGGCTCGCTGCCGCGGAAGGCCCGGGCGGCCGCGAGGCAGGCCCGCGAGCGGTACGGGCTGAGCGCGGTTTTCGACGATGATGCCCTGCCGGAGGTGTGGTCGCTGTACAGCCGGTCGATGCGGCGGCTCGCATCGCCGAACTACCCGCGGATGTTCTTCGAGTCCCTGATCGACAACACGGCACCGTCCTCGGCGGCTCCCGACGCGGGTCCGCGTCACCTGGTGCAACTGGTCATGCACCGCGGCAAGCCGATCGGGGGGCTGCTGAGCTTCATCCACGGCGGCACGCTGTTGCCCTACTTCGCCGGGTCTGACCAGCGCTTCGAGAAGTATCATCCGAACAACTTTCTGTACCTGGCGGCCATGGAACAGGGCGTGCGGCTGGGCTGCACCATGTTCGATTTCGGACGCTCGCGGGTGGACAACGCCGGCGCGTGCGACTTCAAGCGGTTCCAGGGCTTCGAGCCGATGGAGCTCCATTACCAGTATTTTGTGCCTTCAGGTGGCAAGGCGCCGGATCTGCACCCGGGCAACCCGAAGGTCGAGCTGGCCAGGAAGGTCTGGCCGCGCCTGCCGCTGGCCGTGACCCGCCCGCTGGGAGCCTGGCTGACCCGGTCGATACCGGGGTGAAGGAACATGAAGCGAGTCATGAGTTCCGAGCGATGCGTGGGGGGGCTTGGTGCTGAGTGCTGAGAGCCAACCTGGGAGTGCGGCGATGCATTGCTCACGCCTGGGGATTCATGGCCGGTGGCTGTCCACTCTTCCTGACTGTGTACTGCGTACGGTGAATTGTCGATTCGAATGAAACTCCTCTTGCTCATCCACCGACTGCCCGTTCCGGCCGACCGTGGCACCAAGCTGCGGGCGGCGCTGGAGCTGCGCCACCTCACCGGGCGGCATGATGTGTGGTGTGCCGGTTTCCTGGACGTGCCGCTGGGTCCCGCCGGCTCGGAACCGCGGCTGGCGCTGGACGAGATCCGCGAACTGTGCCGCGATGTCGCGGCCGTACCGCTGTCGCAGGTGACCGCCCGTGTACAGGCGGCGGCATCCATGCTCAGCGGCAGGACGGCGACGGAGGGCTACTTCGCCTCGGCCGCGCTTGAGCGGCAGGTGCTTCGATGGGCCCGGGAGGTCCGTTTCGACGCAGTGCTGGCCTTTTCATCAAGCATGGCGCCGCTGGCACTGAAGGTGGACGCTCCCCGCCGGGTGCTGGATCTCGTCGACCTGGACAGCTTCAAGTGGCGGGAGATGAGCCACACCGCGCGATGGCCGATGCGCTGGGTGTACGGCACCGAGGGCGTTCGCCTGGCCCGCCGCGAACTGGACTGGATGGATCGATTTGACGCCAGCCTGCTGATCAATGATCGCGAAGCGGCGCTGCTGTCGGGCCGGCGCGCAATGGACCGGCTGCATGTGATCCGCAGCGGCGCTTTCACCGCGGCGGACCACGCCCGCATCGAGGAGCCGGCGCCGCTGCCGGACGAGCCGGTGGTCGGCTTTCTAGGGGCCATGGACTACGCACCGAACATTGAAGCGGTCCGCTGGTTCGTCGCCGACATGTGGCCGGGCATTCGACAGGCCCGTCCGGACGCGGTGTTTCACATCATCGGCCGGTCACCGGGCAGGGCGGTGCGCCGTCTGCACAACGGGCGTGACGTGCTGGTCAGCGGCACGGTACCGGCGGTTGAGCCGTACCTGCGCCGGCTGCGGGTGAGCGTCGCGCCGCTGCGCCTGGCCCGGGGCATTCAGACCAAGGTCCTGGCCGCGATGGCCGCGGGACGCCCCTGCGTGGTGACACCATGTGTGGCGGCGGGAATCGGCGCGGACGAGACGCGCGAGCTGCTGGTCGCGGACTCCGCGGGTGACTTTGTGCGCAGGGTGGTTGAACTGCTCGACGATAAGGGTCGGGCCGATTCAATTGGCCGCGCCGGAGCTGCGTTCGTCAGCAGGGCGTTCGATCCGCGGCATGAGCTGGAGCGCCTCGACGCGCTGCTGACCGGGGGTTCCCCGGCCAGGGAAACGGCCGAAGTGCCGGTCCTGACCGGCCTGGGCGTCGTGTAGTAACAAGGTGTATTGTGATTCGTGACAAGACCATTA
>CAYVVX010000273.1:5571-7194 GCA_964455315.1 uncultured Planctomycetales bacterium
ACCATTATCTGCTTTGCCAGCGGCTGGAATTATCATCCTACCAGCAAGCATCACATCATGCGCCGCCTGTCGGAGCGCAACCAGGTGGTGTGGGTCAACTGGCACGCTTCGCGGCGACCGGGGATCGGGCGTTCGGACCTCTGCAATATCGCCCTGCGCCTGTGGCAGATTCGGCGCGGTGCCCACCGCGTGGGCGAGAGCATTTCCGTCCTGACCCCGTTTCAACTGCCCCTGCCCGGATCGACACTGGCCCGCGGCATCAACCGGCACATGGTCCGGGCGGCCATTCGCAAGGTGCTCGCCGGGCTGCCCGAGCGCCCGGTACAGATCTGGAGTTTCGCCCCCGACATGGCCGACATGGTCGGTGATTTCGAGGAGGAGCTGGTGGTCTACTACTGCGTGGACGCCTTCGGCGAGTTTCCGGGCTACGACCGGGACCTGATCGAGCAGCGCGAGCGGCAGCTCATGTCCCGAAGCGATGTGGTCATCACCACGTCACCGCCGCTGTTCGAGGGGAAGCGGCAGATGCACTCAAATGTTCACCTGGTCCAGCACGGTGTGGATCACGGGCATCTGGCGCGGGCGGTTTCCCGGGAGCTGCCCGTACCGCCGGAGCTGGCCGGCCTGCGCAAACCGATCTACGGCTTCGTGGGCATTGTCGGCGAATGGGTCGACCTGGACCTGGTGGCCGGGCTGGCCAGGCGCCATCCCGAGGCGTCGGTGGTCATGATCGGTCCGGAGATGTGTCCGCGTGGTGCGTGCGCCGGCATCGGCAACATTCACTGGCTGGGGGCGCGCGATCATCAGCGGCTTCCTGAGTACCTGCAGTGCTTCGACGTGGGGCTGATTCCGTTCCGGCAGGTGCCGCTGACCTACAACGCGAACCCCATCAAGCTGTACGAATACCTCGCGGCGGGCGTGCCCGCGGTGAGCAGCACGATGCCGGCGGTGCGGGCGATGGAGCGCTCCGTGTGGCTGGCCGACGATGCGGACACGCTGGCAAGGGCGTGTCGTGAGGCGGCCGCCTGCGGCAGTTCCTCCGAGCGCGAGCATCGTTCCAAGCTGATGCTGGAGCATGCATGGACCGCCCGTATCCGGCAACTGGGGGAGATCGTGGATTCGACGCTTCACCCGTCGGGTGGTGCGGTCGCTTCGGACCCGCGTCGCAAGCTGGTCGAATCTGTCGCGGGCTGAAGCTGCAGGGCTGTGCTGGTCAGACGCTCCCGGGAGATCAACACATGAGCATGGTTTGCGAACTTGAAAGCGGCACCGGTCAGATCGAGGCCTACCGCGAGCGGGGCTTCTTCGTCGCCGACACCGGCCTGAGCGCGGTGGAACTCCAGGATCTGCGTGATGCCGTCGACGGTCTGGCGGAAAAGGCTCGGCAGCGTGCCTGCCCGGGCAACGCCGATCCATCGACGGCTATCCCCTCCAGCCGTCTGCCTCGGATGGCGGCCTGGTTCAGTGCGTTGCGCGGCCGACCGCTGCGCAGGCCGGCGGCGGCTCCGTCGAGCCCGGTGCTGGTAGAGGACGAACCCGAAAACGGCTACCTCTACGACGTGGCCTGGTAGGACGACACCATCGGCCGGCTGGTGCGCGATCCGCGGATCGTCGACCTGGTGG
>CAYVVX010000274.1:0-377 GCA_964455315.1 uncultured Planctomycetales bacterium
GGCTGTTGGCTGTCAGCTATCAGCTTTCAGCCAAAGGCGGAGGGAGCGGACTACGCGTGGGGGGAAGTGATGAGTGCCGTGTGCTGTGAACTGCTTACCGCATACTGCTGACTCCACAGGCGACTGGCTGGTTTTCTCTTGACGGAGGTGAGGGCGTGGGGGTATTCGTAGATGGAGCGGGTGCAGGGGTTCAAGGAGGGGTGGTGACGGGCCAATCGCTCTGAGGTCGTGGGGAGACGGCGGACATGGGGCCGGGCATGGATCATGAGGAAACTGGACTCCAGGACATCCTCTTCCCCTCTCGTGGCGCGAGAAGGAATCCACGGTACCCCCTGTTCTTCATCTCTCCCGGAGTAGCCCGGCGGTGATGATCGCGG
>CAYVVX010000274.1:387-7178 GCA_964455315.1 uncultured Planctomycetales bacterium
AACCGCCCCGTCGCCGGCGCCGTCGGCTGATCGTGCTGCTCATCCTGCTCGTCCCGCTGAGCTGCTTCACCCGTTTCGCCTACCTCCGCATCACCCGCCATCCCACGCCGCGGCCGGAGTACTGGTCGGCCCGCATTTACAGCGGATTCGAGGTGCCTGACAGTGCAGTGAGCTTCGAAGAAGCATCGCGGAAGCTGAGCGACGCGCCTTGGGAAGGGCATGCCACCTTCGCGGCACTGCCAGCAACCTGGGGTGGGCCGCTGGACAGCCTGATAAAGGAAGCGTGGTCAGCCACACGGCAGGACGTGATCGCAGCGACCACCTTTTTTCAAAGCTCCGAGTTTCAGGAGAGCCGCGCGATTCTTCTGGCCCTGGCACAATCAGAATGGCAACCGAATCTTCAGTTGTCCGATACCCTGCAGTGGCCATTTTGGCCCTACGAGTGGGCCCGCTGCCTCGTAGCCCACGCCCGCTGGTCGCGGATGCAGTCAGGCGACATGGCCACCATGGAGGAGGATTTGCTGGCCGTGTTCTTGCTGGGCCGGCGGATCCAGGAGCAGCAACTTACCGTGCTCCGATTGAGGGCCGATGCCATATGGGCACTGGCTTCCGATGAAATCAGTCTGGCCGCTCTCGAGCCCGGAAGCGAACCGATCAGCACCACGTTCGTCGCATCGGTGCGGGAGATTATGGCCGGAAGCATGAGCGTGCCGCGGAAGGCGGAGATCTGGCGGCTGGAGAATCTCTGCTGTCTCGAGGAGATTTATGTGCGGCCGGGCGGCTGGCTGGACGTCAGAGCCTTGGCCTCAGATTATGGTCCGCCTGTGAGCCCCGTCTGGAATCTCACCTCACCGATCTTCCATAGTCTTTCCGAGGCACAGCAGTGCGTGGACAGCTTGGCCACACTGGCGGCGCAGTGTCGATGCCTGAAGGACGTGAAAGCCGCCGAACGGCGCCTGAGGTTTACGAACAGCGAGATGAATATCCTCTCCGGGCACGTGAACATGATAGGCAACCTTGGGGAAACCTACATCTACAGTGCGGACGGCGGACAGCACTGGCTGGAACACTACTTCTCAACGCGAACACAGATCGAAGCTGCCCTGGCCATGGCAGCGCTGTGCACGTATCGCGAATCGCACGGCGACTACCCCGGACGCCTCGATGAACTGGTTCCGCGGTTTCTCGACCAGATGCCGATCGACTACGCCGACCTTGAGCCGCTGCGCTATCGTCTCGATGGTGATCGGTACCTGCTTTACAGCATCGGGCTCAACTTCTCTGATGATGGCGGTCAAACGCAACCGCGCTCTCGCTGGTTTGATCCGCGAAATCCAGACGTGGTGTTCAGCCTGATTACGCGTGAATGAGCCGCGAAAGTCGAAATGTACAGGCAAAGAGAAGGGGGCACACGGATCGCCCCAGAGGGGCGCGGGGCTGTAGCACGGGTGGAGCGGCGCGGCGGCGCAGCCGTCCGACGCGCAACCCGTGGGAAAGGGGCTCCGTTTCATCTTCCTCGCCCTGAACGAAGGGGCGCCGGCGTGGTCGGGGGAGCTTCCGCTGCCCCTCCGGGGCAGGGCCGGGGTGGCGCACGGGTTTCCACGGGTTGCGCTGCGTCCGCCTGGCGGCGGACTTCGCTTCACCCGTGGCTACAGGCCGTGACCCCTTCGGGGTCAAAGAGCGAAACGGCCGACGGGGCCTCGCCGCTGCGGAGCATGGCCGGGCGCCACGCGCAACGTATGCGGAACTGCCGGCACGGGGGCCGGCCGCTACATTCAACGTATGCGGGACGGCCGGCAGGGGCGCCGACCGCTACGAGGTAGGCCGGCGGGGACGCCGGTCGTTAAACGTCACATGCGAGCTCAAGGCGACTACAGGCCGCTGCCCCGATGGGGTGGATAGAATGTTTCCGAGTGAGTCAGCAGCGGCCATAAGCCCGTGACTCGTTCGGAGTCGAAGCATCATGGGTGGGAACGGCCCACCCTGCGGCGCTGCGAGTGCCTGAAGGCAGAGTATCCCCCCTTTCTGTAAGGATTGAGACCAGTTGAGACGGCGCGTAAACTGCGGGTTTTCAAGCACCTGACAATCCGCGAGGAGGCAACATGATCCGTGGAACAATTGTGAGCCCGGTGCTCGGTCTTGCCATGTTGTGCGGATGCGCGCCGGCGGGACGGCTCGACGAAGCGAAGGTGATCGACCTCACCCATGTGTTCAACGAGCGCACCATCTACTGGCCGACCGCCCGGCAGTTCGATCTCACCGTGGTCGCCAGGGGCTTGAATGACCAGGGGCGATGGTACGCCTCGAACGACTACTGTGCGTCCGAGCACGGGGGCACGCACATGGACGCGCCGGTCCACTTCGCCGAGGGCAAGCGATCGACGGAGCAGATTCCCCTCCGGCAGATGATCGGTCCGGCACGGGTCATCGACATCCGCGACAAGTGCGCGGCCAACGCGGACTACCTGCTCGCTCCGGAGGACATCGAGGGGCATGAGGCGCGCTACGGGCCGATCCACGCCGGTAACGTGGTTCTGGTGCACACAGGATTCGGGAAGTTCTATCCGGACGCCCGGCGTTACCTGGGCAGCGATGTGCGCGGGCAGGTCGAGGGGCTTCATTTTCCCGGCATTGGCGCCGCGGCTGCCCGGCTGCTGGTCGAGCGGCAGGTGGACATGGTGGGGCTCGACACGGCGAGCCTGGATCACGGGCCGTCGAGGGATTTCGTGGCCCACCGCGTGCTCAATGGAGCGAACATCCCGGGACTGGAGAACGTTGCCCATCTGGAAGAACTGCCGCCGACGGGAGCGCTGCTGATCGCTCTGCCGATGAAGATCGAAGGCGGCACCGGCGGTCCCTGCCGCATCATCGCGGTGCTGCCGTGAGTTTCCGGACGGCTCTTTGGGGAGGGGTGCGGTGGGCACGGCCCGCCCTGCGGCACCCTTAGAACAATGTGGACTCTGGTCTATTTCGCCATCAGCGTGCTATGCCTTGCTCTTGCCGCCATGGCGTTTATCGGCACGTTCGGCGTGTTTGAATCAGGTCAGTTTGAGCTTGCCTCATTGCCTTCCATCCTGCTGGTCATCTCTGGCATTTTCTTCCTCTTGTTCGTGCGTGGCGTCCTACGGCACCCGATTCGCTACAGGGGAACCGAGATTTGCCGTTTTTGCGGCTATTCGCTGAAGGGAAGCAGATCCCGGGTGTGCCCGGAATGTGGCCAGGTGATTGAAGAGACTGACAGGCGCAGAAACGGTTTGCACCACTGAGCACCATCTGCCTTCTCCAGGTGGGAGAGGCTGCCGTTCAAGCGGTGGGAACGGCCCACCCTGCGGCGCTGCGGATTTCGCGGAGCGGTTCGATGCGCAACCCGTGGGAGCGGGATTCGGTTTTATCTTCCTCGCCCTGAACGAAGGAACACCGGTGTGGTCGGGGGAGCTTCCGCTGCCCCTCCGGGGCAGGGCCGGTATGGCGCACGGGTTTCCACGGGTTGCGCTGCGTCCGCCTGGCGGCGGACTTCGCTTCACCCGTGGCTACAGGCCGTGACCCCTTCGGGGTCAAAGAGCGAAACGGCCGACGGGGCCTCGCCGCTGCGGAGCATGGCCGGGCGCCACGCGCAACGTATGCGGAACTGCCGGCACGGGAGCCGGGTGCTGCACGCAACGCACGCGTTTGAAGTTGGACCTGTAGCAGACCGTGCGGCTTCAGCACGGGACACGCGACTTCCGCACGTGCCGCACGGACCACGCGCCTTACGCACGTTCCGCCATCGGCTGTTTACGCCTTGGGAGGCGCGGGGGGATGTTCCAGTCGGAGGTCCGGGGGGCTCCGGAACGCGGGCTTACGGAGCCGCAGATTCGCAGTGGGGTGTGGGCGGCCGGTCCTCTCCGCTGACGCAGCGTTGAAAGATCGCGAAGTCGCCCGCGTCCACGTCGCCGTCGGCGTCGAGATCCCGCCCCAGGCAGTCAGCGGCGGCGGGGACCGTGTCGCCGGAGGTGCAGATGCGGAAGAGGATGAAGTCGATTCCGTCGACGTCGCCGTCCGCGTCCAGGTCGGATCGGGCCAGATGCTCCAGCACGATCGGCACCAGGAGCGGAGAATTGGTGGCGGCCGGGTCGGCGACGCGCAGGACCGTTTCGTGCCGACCCACGGGCAGTCCGGCGGTGTGATACCGCAGGCTGAAGGTGTCCGGCTCGCCGGTGCTCGATCCGGCGGCGGGGTACACCTCGAGCCAGGGCGCGTCGCTGGTGAGGGTGTAGTTCAGGGTGCGCTGACCGGCGTTGGTGACGGTGACCGTGGACGGCGGCGGCGGGGCGCCGCGGTAGGCGCGCTCGATGGAGGCGGGCGACACGGCCACGGCAGCCAGCGCATTGAGCGAGCCGGAGGCGGCGCCCGGGCCGATGAAGTCGATCCAGTTGAGGTTGAACAGGTTGGCGGTGCCGGCGGTGCCGACGAAGAGGAACACGAGCGGATTGGTGCCACCGGGATCGAGGATCGGGGCGGCCACGCCGGTGTAGAGACTGGATGTCCCGGCCGCGGGCACGTCGACGACGCTCAGGACCGAGCCGGTACTCGACCCGGCGCGCACTTCGATCCGTCCGCCGACCCCGAGCGCGCCGATGCGGTAGCTCACATCGGTGATGCCCGCCAGGCTGACGGCGTCGAGCCTGATCCAGTCGCCGTCATCGATGCCGGTCAAGTCGAGATGGCCGCCGGCGGTATCGGCGGTGGCGATGGTCTGGACCCCGGAGACGGCCGAGCAGGATTCAGCCTGGACGAGCTTGGGACGAAGCGTCCGTGTGGCGATGCCGGTCAGCGGCACGAGGTTCGGCGCGCCGTCATCGGTGTACTCACTCTGAAGCACGAGATACAGATCCTCGCCATCCCCATGTCCCGGATTGACGAAGACGCCCACGGTGCCGGAGCAGCCGGGGTACTGGCTCTGAGGATGGGCGTGGTCGTCATGGCCGATCAGATGGGTGGTGGTGAGCCGCGTGCAGGCGATGGTTCCGTGGGTGGCCCCATCCTCGGCGTCGACGGCGCTGATCTCGAAGGGCACCTGGTCGCCCCAGTTGAAGAAGGCGCCGTCCGGGGGCACGGTGAACTCCACGACGGGCCGCGTATTGCCGGCGGAGATGGGCACGGTGGCCACGCCGGTGTTACCGTCCGGGTCGGTGACGGTAAGCCGGGCGGTGAAGTTCCCGGCGTCGGCGTAGGTGTGCATGGGATCGGGTTCGGCCGAGTCCACCGTGCCGTTGTCGTCGAAGTCCCAGGCGTAGGTGAGCGTATCCCCATCGGGAACGGACGATGCCGACCCGGAGAACTGGACGATCAGCGGCACGGCACCCGAGGAGGGCTCCGCGACGGCGACCGCGGTCGGCGCGAAGGCGCCGCTGGCGACGTACTCGATGCGGCGGAGGCGGGCGTCACCGTTGTGCCCGGCGCCGAGTCCCCACTCGAGCAGGTAGAGCGCTCCGTCAGGGCCCAGTTCCAGATCGATCGGCTGGTTGATCGCCAGACCGGGCAGGAACGGGTTGATCACCAGGAGCTCGCCGCCGTCATCGAACTTGACCTCTCTGATCCAGCGCCGGGAGAAGTCAAAGATGAACAGCGCCCGGTCATAGTAGAGCGGCAGCTTCCGCGGGGAGTTGAGGGCGGGGTCGTGGTGGTAGACCGGTCCGGCCATGGCGGCGCGCGGGCCCTCGCCGAGCTCGGGGTAGGTGTCCCACGGATCGTAGGGGTAGTGAATGAGCGAGGGTTGTGAAGGCGGCAGCGACTGGGCGCCGGTGTTGTTCGGAGAGTTGTTCACCGGTGAAGCACAGTCGAACGCACCGCCCGAGGCACCGCTCGCGAAATCGTAGTCGACGTAGGGCCGGTTGGGCCCGATGCAGTAGGGCCAGCCGAAGTTGCCCGCGGCGGTGGCGCGATTGATCTCGTCGAGTCCCGCAGGGCCGCGCTCGGCGCTGGCGGTCCAGGCATCGGGGCCGGGTTCGCCCCAGTAGAGCGTGCCGGTCAGGGCGTCGAGGGCGAGGCGAAACGGATTGCGGCAGCCCATCACATACACCTCGGGGCGGCCCTGCGATCCATCCGCCGGAAAGAGGTTGCCGGAGGGAATGGCATAGGTTCCGTCGGGCGCGGGGCTGATGCGGAGGATCTTGCCGCGCAGATCGTTACGATTGGACGCGCTCTTCTGGGCGTCCCAGTTGGATCGCCCGGGGCGCTCGTCGATGGGGGTGTAGTCCGTCTCGAACGGGCTGGTGTTGTCCCCCGTGGCGATGTAGAGGTTCCCATCGGGCCCGAAGGCCATTGATCCGGCGGAATGGCAGCAGACCTCGCGCTGAGTCGGAATCTCGAGGAGAATCTGCTCCGAACCCGGCTCGATCAGCTCACCTGCGACGGTGAAACGTGAGACCCGCTGGATGGGCGTGGGGCCGGCCGGAGAGTAGTACAGGTAGAGCCAGCCGTTGGCGGCGAAGCCCGGGTCCAGCGCCAGACCGAGCAGGCCGTCCTCGTTCGGCGTGGCCACGGGGATCTCGCCGGCCAGCACGGTGCTATGGGTCTGCGGCCGCCAGATCTTGAGACGCCCTTCACGCTCGATGAAGAACACCCGGCCGTCCGCAGCGACGGCAAGCTCCATCGGGTTGTCGATGTTGTCATCGAGGACCACGGCGGTGCCGGTCGCGACGGTCGCGGAGTAGAAGGCGGCGGGCGCGGTGGGCGTGCCGGTCACGGTGCCGCCGCCCTGCACGCCGGCGCTGAAGTAGTAACGAACGTTGGTGCCGCAGTCCTCGGCG
>CAYVVX010000275.1:0-1887 GCA_964455315.1 uncultured Planctomycetales bacterium
CGGGGACGCTGGCCAGTTGCGGCTTGATGATCCAGTCCTGGATGGTGCGCAGCTCGGTCAGGCTGCGCGTGTCGCTGGTCAGGATGTAGTGGAAGACCTCGCCCAGGCCGGTGGCGATGGGGCCCATCATCGGTGGAGCGATGCCGTCGGGCAGTTCCACCCCGGCGAGGCGTTCGCCGACGAGCTGCCGGCAGGTGATCAGGTCGGCATCGTCATCAAAAATGACCACTACGTGGGAAAGCCCGAAGCGGGACAGCGAGCGCACCTCGATCAAACCGGGCAGCCCGCTGATGGCCTGCTCGATGGGAAAGGTGATCTGCCGCTCGATCTCCTCGGGAGCCAGCGCGGGAGCCACGGTGTTGATCTGGACCTGCACCGGTGTGGTGTCCGGGAAGGCGTCCACCGGAAGGTTGCTCAGCGCGTACGCGCCGGTCAGGATCAGTACCCCCGTGGCGGCGAGCACCAGGAAGCGGTGTTGAATCGACCAGGTGATCAGGGCGTTGAGCATGGTTGGTTACCTGCCGGGTTCCACTTCGCAGCAACCGGCGCCGATGCTGCCTTTCATGATCTCGGTCTTCATCAGGAAGCTGCCCGTGGTCACCACCGGCTCACCGGATGCGAGACCCTTGATCACCTCGACGTAGCCGTTGGAGGTGACACCCAGCTCGATCTTGCGCGGGCGGAAGAGCGTGTCGGACTGCCTGACGAAAGCCAGCGTGCAGCAACCGTCGGATTGCACGGCCTCCACCGGTACGGCCAGCACCTCCTCCTCGTCGCGGACCTGCACGCGGGCCTGCCCGAACATGTTGGCCCGCAGCAGCCCAGCGCCGTTGTCCAGCGCGGTCCGTGCCGAAACCGTCCGGGTGCGCGGATCGACCTCGCTGCTGATCCATTCCAGCCTGCCCGCGAATGACCGGCCGGGAAGCCCGTCGACCAGGAACAGCACCCCGGCGCCGCGGCCAGCGACGGCGAGATCGCGCTCCTCCAGGCTCAGCGTCAGCCACATGGTGGACAGGTCGGCGACGGTGAACAGCGGCGTCTGCGTATCGATGCTCTCGCCGACCACGGCGTGGCGGTTGACGATGACGCCGGCCATGGGGCTGCGCACCTCGTAGCGGCCAAGGCGCATCTCCTTGCCCGCGGCGAGGTCGTCGATCTCGGCCTCGCTGACCCCGGCGATGAGCAACCCGCGGCGGGCGGCGTCGAGGGCGACCCGGGCGACCTTTACGGCCCGCTCCAGGGCCAGATGCTCTTTCTCGAAACCGATGTCGATGTCCTCGTGGGTGGCGGCGAAGTCGGCTTCGGCCTTGTTCAGGGTCGCCTTGGCGGATTGCAGCGATTCCTGGCTGCTGACGCCCTTCTCGAGCAGCTCGCGCTCGCGGTCGAATCGCTGCTGGGCAAGATCGAGCTGGGCGTGGGCGTTGAGCAGCCGGCTCTTGGCGTCGCCCACCCGGGCATCGGCGAACTTGCGACGCAGGTCGGCGATGGACAGCTCCGTGTCGCACGCTTTGAGCATGGCCTCGACGGCGTCATGGATGGCGTTGTGCCGCTCCAGGTCGGCCACCGCCAGCAGATGGTTTTCGCGGGCCTCGATGTAGCCGCTCTTGGTCCGGCCGAGCACGGCACTGTCGATGGTCGCGAGCACCTGGTCTTCCGTGACCGCGTCGCCGAGTTCCGCGCGGACGTCGGCCATGACACCGGGCGATCGGGCGGTGATATGGGCCAGCCGGGTGGCGTTGTAGCCGATCTCGCCGGGGCAGGTGATGGCGGCGGACATGGACCGGGCGGCGACGGCCTGGGTGCGGATGCCGGCCTTTTTGGCGATGGACGGGTCAACAAAGCGGATCTGCGAGGACTCCACCTGGCAGGCGGCATCGTTGATCGGGC
>CAYVVX010000275.1:1897-7166 GCA_964455315.1 uncultured Planctomycetales bacterium
GGCGCAGCGGGCTGCGCCACGGCTCGACGACGATTTCGGCATCATCGGACGGTGCATCCGGGACGGTGGACTTAGGGCGCATGGCCGCGAACTTCGCCTCCAGTTCCGGATTGCAGATCAGGCACTGCGACTCGGGCAGGCCGTGGCCGCCGCACCAGTCGCCGGACGCCTTGAACTTCGCGATCAGCTCCGGATTACAGCGCGTGCAGACAGACTCGGGCACGTCGTGTTCGGGGCACCAGTCGACCGCGGCGGTTTCGCCGGTGTCGCCGCCGTGGTCGTGGCCGGTATGGTCATCGACATTCGCAGGGGCGGTCGCGGGGGCGTGGGCGTCACCCTCACAGCCCGGCATGAGCATGGCCGTCAACAGTATCGCCGGTGCGCACATCCGGTGCAGCGCAACTCTGAGTATCATGGCTGTCCTCCAACATGGATCTGTCGCCCGGCAGGTTGTGAACCGGCGGCTTCCACCCCGTTGAGCATGCGCCCCAGCGGCAGGCCCACCTCGCGTTCCAGGGCCGCGGCCGCCAGGGCCCGCTCCGCCTGGGCAGTGACTTTTCTTCTTCTGGCCTCCAGCAGGAATCTCTGGGATTCCAGGCTGGACAGCACCGACGACTTGCCGGCGCGATAGGATTCCCCGGCCATATCCAAATTCCGCTCGGCCAGGGGCACGAACTGTTCACCGGCCAGCCGCACCATCCGCCGGGCCGTCTCCATCCGGTCGGCCGCCCCGCGCACGTCCTGGACGAGCTGCCGTTCAAGCGCGTCCTGCATGTGTTCGGCCTGCTGGAGAAGCATCCCGGCCCTGGCGATGGCCGCCTGGTTCTGATCGAACACCGGCAGGTCCATGCTGACGCTGGGCCCGATGATGACGCCGCTGCCGGGGTCGGTCTTCGGCTCGAGCTCCGGCGCGGTGAGTTGGCCGGCCGCGATCGACGACCGGGCGGTGTCGGCCAGCAGATCGCGCCCTCCGCCGGACCGCCGCTCCTCGCGCTCCATGGCCACGCCGAGCTGCAGCCGGCTGAACACGCCCAGCTTCGCCTGAGCGAGCGTGGCCTCGGCCTGGGCGGTGTTGGCCTGCGCCGCCTGCAGGTCCAGTCGATTCTCCCTGGCCAGCGCGACCAGACGCTCGGGCGGCGGCAGCGCCGCGTCGTCGTCGTTCAACGTCTGGGTCAGCCGCAGAGATTCCGCCTGCCCGGTCAGCCCCAGCAGCACCGCGAGCCTGCGGGCCGCCTGGGCGGATGCCAGGCGATCGGATTCCACCTGAAGCTCGGCTTCCACCGCGGCGCTGCCGGCGAGATTCACGTCCACCTGGGTCCCCGCGCCGGCCTGTAACCGGGCCCGGGCCGACTCCAGCAGCTCGCGAGCGATTTCCAGGTTGCCGCGGCTGATCGCCAGCGTCTCCCCGGCCGCGACGGTCTGGAAGTAAGCCTGGCGGACGTCGGCCGCGAGCGTCGACGCCTGGCGGGCGAGGTTGAGAATGGCCTGGTCCAATCCGTGCTCGGCGGCACGGGTGCGCGCGGGGATCTGCCAGAGATCGGCGATGTTCTGGGCGAGGGAAGCTTCCAGGTTGGCGAGTCCGCCGCCGGACGGCAGCCGCAGGGAAAAGCCGAGGCTGGGATTGGACAGCAGCGACGCCTGGACCAGGTCGGCGCGGGCGACACCGACATTCAGCCAGGCGGCCTGGAAGCTCGGGTTGTTGCCCAGGGCGAGCCGGACGGCATCGTCGGCGGTGAGGCCGTTCTCCAGCACGTCGCGAAGTTCGGGCGACGGATGGTCCGGCCGGGCACCATCGGCCGATTCACCGGTGGCGGCCTGGATCAGCCGTCCGGTGCGGTCGTAGTCAGCCCGCGGGTCCACGGTCGCGCAGCCGGCGACGAGAAGGAGCACGAGCGGCACGCCACGGCTCAACCGCTCGTACGGCCGGGGCGAACCCGCAGCGGGATCATGAGCATGAATCGGCATGAATGCCTCCACGCGGGAGAGCTTCCGCGCGATCACCAGGAGCGCGGATGGACCGGGACTTTCACGGGAACGCAGGCGGGATCACGGAAAGGATCAGATCAGGAGAGGCAGGAGGATCGCGGCGTGGGGCTGGGCCACGGCATCCGGAAAGCGGGCGCCGGAGGCCGCGCAAGCGGTTGGGGCCGCGGGCGAGGATGCATCGTGCATCGCGGGGAGCCACGTGACGGGCGACGCCGCGAAGAGCTCATCGACCGACAGGCTGTCCTCCTGGGGTCGAACGTTGGCCGAGCAGGGATCAGAGTGGCAGGCGGATTCATGCTCGCAGCCGTTGGAGGAGGCGCAATCGTCGCCCGGCCCGCAGGTTTCGCAGCACTCGGCACCGCCGGGTTCGCAGTCATGCTCCAGCACGCCGCCCAGGCAGAGCACGGGCGCCAGCACCAGCGACCAGAGAACCATCAACAGGGATACTGAGCGAAACATGATCTCTCAGTATAGTCGGCTCTTCGGCGGGGAACAATCACCTGGTCACCTGAAGTTTCGTGTGGTTGGCAGCGTCCGCCCGCTCCGGTATGACATCGTAAGCGACGAAGGTGAATCTTCGGCGCGTCGCTCACGAGCATTCGCAAGAGGGACTCAGATCATGAGGCGTCATACACACAGAATCGCCCTGCTGACACTGGGAACATGGCTGCTGTCGCCGATGGCGGCCAGCGCCCAATCGACCGAGGCGACCGCGACCGGCCCGTCCCCCATCCACATCGACCGTCACGGCGGCCCGCCGACCATACCCCACGTGGATAGCGACAAGGTCATCGGCTTCGCCCTGTACACGGTGCAGGACCGCGTCCTGAAACTCAGCGCCCAGCTCTACCCGCTCAAGCCGGACGAGTCGCGCACGGTCACGCTGGAGATCCGCCGCGACGGACAATGGCGGCAGGTGGCCCGGGCCGACGCGGACGAGCTGGGCTGGCTGGCCGCGTTCCGCGTCACCGGCTGGGACCACTCCCGCGACTGGGACTATCGCGTCACCCACCCCGGCGGGGCCGAATACACCGGCCGCATCCGCCGCGACCCCGCGGACAAGGACGAGATCGTGGTGGCCGCGTTCACCGGCAACTCCAACAGCGACCGCTCCCTGCGCGAGGACATCAGCCGCAACATCAAGGCGCTGGACCCGGACCTGCTGTTTTTCTCCGGGGACCAGAGCTACGACCACCGCGACCACACCGCCGCCTGGCTGATGTTCGGGCGGCAGTTCGGCGACATCATCCGCGACCGCCCCACCATCACCATCCCCGACGACCATGATGTCGGTCAGGGCAACATCTGGGGTGAAGCCGGCGGCGTGGCCCGCATCCCGGGCGCCTCGGACGGGGGGTACGCCATGCCCGCCGCCTACGTGAACATGGTCCAGCGGGCCCAGACCGCGCACCTGCCCGACCCATACGACCCGACGCCGGTGCGCCAGGGCATCACCGTGTACTACACGGCGCTAAACGTCGGCGGGGTCAGCTTCGCGATCATCGAGGATCGCAAGTTCAAGAGCGGCCCGGCCGGGCTGCTCCCACCCATGGGCCCGCGGCCGGACCACATCACCGATCCGACCTACGACCGTGCCGCGATTGACGTGCCGGAAGCGCAACTGCTCGGCAAGCGTCAACTCGCTTTCCTCCGCGATTGGGGGCAGGACTGGCGCGACGCGGAGATGAAGGCGGTCCTGTCGCAGACCATCTTCGGCGGCGGCGCCCACCTCCACGGCAGCCACGACAATCGGCTGCTGGCCGACCTCGACTCCAACGGGTGGCCGCAGTCGGGCCGGGCTCGCGCGTTGCAGGAGATGCGCCGCTGTTTCGCCCTGCACATCGCCGGCGACCAGCACCTCGCGACGGTCATCAATCACGGCATCAACGAGTGGGAAGATGCCAACGTCTCCTTCTGCGTGCCGTCCATCGTGAACTACTACGGGCGCTGGTGGTGGCCGCTGGAGGAGCCGCTGAACCACGACCCGGCCAGCGTGTTGCCCTTCACCGGACGGTACTACGACGGCTTCGGCAACAAGCTCACCATGCGGGCGTATGCCAATCCGACGGAGAGCAACCACAATGCGGCCGGCTTCGGCATCGTGCGGTTCCGCCTGCCGTCACGGGAGATGGTCATCGAGTGCTGGCCGCGGCAGAAGGACGTGACCGACCCGGCAACCAAGCAGCATCCGGGTTGGCCGATCACTGTCGGGCAGATGGAGAACTACGGGCGGCACCCGCTGGCATGGCTGCCGACGCTGAAGATCGCCGGGCAGGACAAGCCCGTCGTACAGGTGGTGGACGAGGAGCTCGACGAGATCGTGTACACGCTGCGGCTGCCGGGCAACACATTCGACCCGCCCGTGTTCAAGGAGGGCACGTACTTCATCCGCATCGGCGAAGGGGCGACCATGCGCACGTTGATCGGCGTGCCGACCGGTGCTGAGCGGGGTTGGCGGACGATCGAGGTAGGCGGGTAACGTTCTATCAGGCTCACTCAATTCATGAAGAACCCCAAGTTCCCGCCAAGCGTAGAAGCGCTCTGCCGATACCCGGACGACGCAGCTCTGAGCGGTCGAAATGGTACCTATGCTGAATCCACGCCGAGTTGCGATCCTTTCTACACTGATGATCGCTGCACTGCTGTTGTTCGTAGCGTGGCTCGTTCCTCAGGTGTCGAAGGTATCACGGCAGAAGGTCGCAGAAGCCATCGGGGGACCTGGCATGGCCGACTATGACTTCAGGCTGATTGGAGAATATCGGCTGTTCAGGTCAGGCAAAGAGCAGCGAGCCATCGTCGGGCCACAGCACAACATCCGCACCGGACAGTCTTCATCCATCTGGGTTGATGCGGATGTATGCTCGATAGGTTGGGACGACAGGTTCATCCTCGCATATCAGTGCTTTCCGCGGGGCGGCGACGCAAGCTCCACCGTAGGGTGGTGGCTGATCGATACGCAAGCTGGCGAGATATCAGGACCGCTGGATGAAGCTGATTTGCGGTCTCGCATGGCCGATTTGGGGATTCCGAACGGCATATCGATCGATCCGTCACCGGGTGCTTCTGGGGATGTTGAGGCGTTTGAGACAAGACGCGCACGCGGAGAATGAAACCGATTCTCTCACTTCCGATGCAGGCATTCGATCGTGTTGACGCAGTTCGGTGCCAGCCGCAATCGCTCCACGGGCACGCCGTTGACCAGGTGCGACGACACGACTTCCTCGACATCTTCGAGCGTGACGAACCCGTACCATACCGCCTCGGGATAGACCACCGCGGTGAC